>JASLGJ010000595.1 GCA_030150085.1 Candidatus Elarobacter sp.
GGGCGGCGCGCAGCGCACCGCCGACCGCCGCGGGCGCGAACGGCTCGGGGCCGAGCAGGCCCAGCTGGGGCAGGCGCGCGCGCAGCTCCGCCTCGTCGGCCGGCGGCGGGTTGCGGCGCAGCACCTGGTCGAGGTTGGCGAAGAAGTCCAGCGCGCCGCCGCCCTCGTGATAGCGCCAGCCGTGCTCCACGTGCGCGGGTTCGGTGCGCCGCGCGAGGGGCGTCAGGGTGAACCGGTCCTGCAGCGCGTTGACGGCGGGAAGCTCGCGGTCGTCGCTGATGGCGATGCGGCCGAAGATCCAGGCGTAGTCGGTCGGGGAGCGCACGATCTCGACCTGGGCCGGAAGCTCGCCCGACCAGCTCGGGCCGACCAGGGCCAGGGTGCGGGCGCGGTTGCCCGACGCGCGCGTGCCGACGTACGCGAAGGCCGCGGCGAAGTAGTCGAGGCACTGCAGCACGTAGTAGCGCTCCCCCGTGTCGGGGAGATCCAGCAGCACCGGGCCGGCGCTCAGGTCGAGCCAGGCGTTGGAGTACAGCATCTCGCTGTTCGGCGCGGACAGCCACGCGTCGGCGGCCGTCGCCCGGCGCCGCTCGTGCGCGAACGCGTTGAAGCGGTAGCCGCCGCCGCGCGAGCGCGCGAGCTGGTGCATGGTGCGGAACATCTCGACCGAGGGATAGCCGAACAGGTAGGCCTCGGTCGCGAGGTCCAGCGCGGCCTCAAGCATGGCTCATCTCGTTCCGCGGCGCGCGCGGCGCGGGCGTGGCGTCCGCCCAGCCCGCGAGCAGCGACCCGAGCGCGACGCGCACGAACGCGGCCGGCGGCATGCCGCGCTGCAGGAGCGCGGCGACCTCGGGATCGGCCCCCGCCCGTTCGGCGTACGCGAACGGGTCGGTGAGCAGCGTCGCGCCGCTGCAGACCAAGCGCCCGTGGACGTAGGTGGCGAACGACTCGCTCAGGCGCGCGTCGTCGCGCGCGGCGGCGGCGGGCGAGCCGGCCTGGGGCAGGTGCGTCACGTGGACCGGCGCGAGGAGCGTGGGCGCGACCCGCTCGGCGAACACCGCGCCGACGGCCTCCTCCCAGCTCGCGCTCGGCGCGACCTCGCAGCCCAGCCGGGCCGCGTGCCGCCGCGCTTCCTCCCCGCTCAGCCGCGCGAAGTCCACTCCGGTCGCGCGCTCGAGCGCGGTCGGCAGCGAGACGGTCGCGAACGGCGCGCCCAGATCGAGCGCGTCCTCGGCGAAAGCGAAACCGGCCGCGCGCAGGCGCTCGGCCACCGCCGCCAGCGACCGTTCGGCCAAGGCCATCATGTCGAACGCGTCGGCGAACGCTTGGAGCGCGTCGACGACCAGGGCCTGCCCGGGGCTCGTCTCGCGCTCGCCCAGCCCGCCGATCTCGTACGCGCGCTCGACGAAGCCGTCCGCGACGAGCGCGCCGAAGCGCGGCACGGCGCCGCTGCCCGCGCGGGCCTCCGCCCACGCCGCGGCATCCCGGAACCCGCGCGCCGCCATCAGCGCGCGAATCGCCTCGAAGCTTTCGGCGCGCGCCAGCAGCCGGCGCCGGCGCTCGGCCGGGACGGCGTCGTGCGGGGGCGGCGAAAGCTCCTTGGCGAGCACCGAGAACGCGCTCGCCGCGAGCGTCAGCTCACCGCGCCGCGTCCGGCACACCGAGCCGTCCACGGCCAGCACGTCGCCGACGTCGATCAGCTTGAGCACCCCGGGATCGGGCACGCGCAGCGCGTCCTGTTCGCACAGGATCTGCAGCTTGCCCGAGCTGTCGCGCAGCTCGAGGAACATCCCGCCGTTGCGGTGCGCCGCCACGCGCCCGGCCACGACGGCGCGCTCGGCGCTGGACTCGCCCGCGGCCAGGTGCGCATAGCGCAGCGCGAGATCGTGACAGCACGCGGTGGGCGTGAAGCGCGAGTCGTAGCCGGTCAGTCCCAGCGCGCCCAGCTTCTTGCGCTTCTCGATGCGCGCGTCGCGCGCGCCGAGCGCCTGCGGCTTGTCCGCGCGCGCCGGCTTGCCGTCGCCCGGCCCGGTCAGGTGGCGGTGGATCTCGCGCTGCGGCAGGATCGGGCTGGGCCGTTTGCCGCCCGCGCGGCCGATGAACGACGCTTCCGGGCCGTACCCGCCGTAGGGGTGCGTGCCGCGCTCCTCCTCGTGCAGGTCGCGGTTGTGCAGGACCGTCTCGGGCGGGTGCAGGTCGAGCGTGCCGAGCTGCGCGATGTGCGCCTCGCGCCCGAACACGGTCAGGTACATCGCGTTGGCGCGGTAGCGCGGGTGGCTGAAGTAGGCGCGCAGCTCGTCCTCGGCGTCGTACTCCTGGAGCATGATGACGGGGGCGAAGAACTCGCCCAGCTGCGGGCCGTGCGCGAGCGGCTTGCGGAAGATGGCCGGGAAGATGACCTGCGTCCTGGTGTCGATCACGCCGCCGTGGACCAGGTACGGCTGCAGCTTGAGAAAGGTCTCGGCCGTCGTCACCAGGTGGGCGCGGTCCGTGTTGGGCGCGATCGGGTTGCCGGCATGGCGCCCGAGCTTCATCGCCTCCTCGACCGCCAGCGTGCGCTCGAACAGCTCGCCGAAGAGCGCGGGATAGACGGCGCGGTCGACCAGGATCGCGTTGGGAGCGGAGCAGTCCTGGCCCTGGTTGTGGTAGCAGAGCCGCACGATCGACTCCGCCGCGCGCGCGACGTCGGCGTCGCGGCGAACGACGACCGGGTTGTGCCCCGCGCCGCTGAACAGGAACAGCGCGTCCTTCTTGGTCTGCTTGCGGACCGCTTCGCCGTTGGCGTGGGTGCCGGTGAACATCACGACGTCGGCGTGCGGAACGTGGACGGCGACGAACTCGCGCCGGTCGCCCAGAAAGAACTGCAGGGTGGGAAAGAACGCGCGGAAATCGACCGCGTCGAGGAGCCGCCGGTACGCCTCGTGCGCCGACTCGGGCGGGCGCACGTAACAGCGGTTCGCCAGCAGCCCCGGCACCACGCCCATGTAGATGGTTGCATACAAGAGCTGGTTGCGCGGCAGGAACGACGCCACGTGGTCGACCGTCCGCTCGAAGTACTCGCGGTTCTCGTCGAGGTGTTCCAGCAGGTAGGTGGCGCGCTCGATCTCGTCGTCCACCGCCGGCATGCTGGAATACGACGCCAGCGCGGCGTGGATCTCGTCCCGGCGGGCGCGCAGGTACTGCGCGAAGCGCGCGCAGGTCTGCGCGACCTCGGAGAAGCGAATGGCACGCGAGTCACTCATCGATGATTCTCTATCTTTGGACGTGACCGGAACCCGCACCGGTGCGAGCGCGAGCGCTACCTCGTGCGCGCGAGCGCAAAACGAGATAGTGTATTCACGAAGCTCGGTCGTGTATACGATTCCCTCACCCGGACATCGAAATGGGACATCGCCACGAGCTGTGCTCGGGTCTAGGCTAACCGACCGCGGAAAACCTTTACCCTGCGCTTACCGGCGCGTATCGCAGCGGATGCGAGCGCGCATTTGTCCGACGAACTCTGCGTTATCGTCCGACGAACTCGGACGCGGGTAATTCAGCCCAGCGCGCGCAGGAGCGCCGCGCTCTCCGCGTCGAGCCGCTGCTCGAACACCTTGGGGTGGGTCAGGTAGAACACGCACATGGCCTGCAGCAGGAAGCGGTGGCGGGCCGAGCCGGCCAGCCCGCGCACGCGCTCGAGCGACGCTCGCACGAGACGCCGCAAGCGCACCACCGCTTCGGCGCTCGAGCCGTAGCAGGCCACGAAGTTGAGCTCGCCGTGCTCGCGGTCCTCGGCCTGGTCGATGAAATAGTCGAGCAGGATGTGAATCGCCGAGACGCCCGGGAAGTACGCCCGCGAGGTGGCGTCGATCTCGGCCGGGTCGAGCCGCTCGCGCGAGGCCAGCTCGAGCAGCGCGAACACCGGCAGCGACGAGCCGCACGCGGCGGCGAACTCCCACCAGGCCAGGCCCGGAAAGCGCTCGCGGTTGCGCGCGTACCAGGCTCCGCAGGCCAGCTCGCGCGCGCCGGGCGGGCCGTGCTTGAGCACCTGCAGCTCGGCGTAGAAGCGCGCCACCTCGGCCAGCCGCTCGCGCACGGCGGCGTAGTGCGGCAGCTCGCGCAGGCCCGCGCGCGCGGC
>JASLGJ010000130.1 GCA_030150085.1 Candidatus Elarobacter sp.
GCCAGCAACAGAAGGGCATGCTTCCACGCATCCTCGAGTTCGGTCTGCGCCGCGGCGAAAAGAACCGCGCCGACATCACCGACGCTCTCTCGATCGCGCTGATGGAGCATCTCAACTCGCTCGAACGCAACTTGGCCATCATCGGTACCATCGCCGTCATCGCGCCGTTCGTCGGCCTGTTCGGAACGGTGCTCGGCATCATTCGCGCCTTCCAGGACATCGCGCTCAAGGGGAACTCGACCCCGGCCGTGGTCGCGGCGGGCGTCTCCGAAGCGCTGATCACGACCGCGGCCGGCCTGTTCGTCGCCGTCGTCTCCGTGATCTTCTTCAACTACTTCAAGACGAGCATCAAGGCGTACAACCAGGAGATGATCGTGGCGGCCAACCAGCTCGCCGAGATGCTCCACTTCCACAACACCGGCGCGCCGATCCCGACCGAGCTGTACCAGCCGTCGACGCCCGCCGCCGCGGCCGCGCGGAAGTAACCCTACCCTGAACCTCTCGACCGAAGGGCTCGACTCATGAGCATGGTGTCCTCGCAGCAGGACGACGAAGTGATGGCCGAGATCAACATCACGCCGTTCACCGACGTGCTGCTGGTCCTGCTCATCATCTTCATGATCCTCGCCGCGCTCGTCGCTCCGCCGGGCTTCGAGAAGCAACTGCCCGACAAGAACGACACGAACCAGCCGATCCAGCAGCAGAAGAAGACGGACGACATCGAGGTGCTGGTCAACGAGAAGGGCCGGGTCTTCATCGACGGCAAGGCCACCGACGACCAGCACATCTACGCCGACATGGCCGACGTGCACCGGCGCAAGGGCGACAAGCACGTCTCGCTGACCGCGGACGTGAAGGCACCTTACGGAACGATCATCCGCATCCTCGACGCCGCGAAGATTTCCGGCCTCGAAGACGTCGGCTTCGTCACCTCCTAGAAGAACAGGAAACCGCTACGTGGCCGTCTCCACCGGACAAGGCGAAGAAGAAGTGATGTCGACGATCAACATCACGCCGTTCACCGACGTGCTGTTGGTCCTCCTCATCATCTTCATCATCCTCGCCTCGGTAACCAAAGAGCCGAAGCTCCCCGATGCCAAGAACCGGCAGAAGGTGCACCCCTCGCAGATCGTCGTGCTCGTCGACGACAAGAACCGGGTGCAGATCGGTTCGACCATCGTCGACGAGCTGCAGGCCAAAGAGCAGTTCCAGCAGCTCGTCAAGTCGACCGGCAGCGGGCTCAAGACCGTCATCATCAAATCCAGCCCGAAGGCGAGCTTCGGGACGATCCTGCGCGTGATGGACGCGGCCAAGTCCGCGAACCTGAACACCTTCGGCCTGGCCAACCACGTCGAGGGCACGCCCGAAGGGCAGTCGGGCGGCTGAGATGGCGACCAACAAAACTCCCTCCGGCGGAGCGCTGACCACCGGCGAGCGCGCGCGCAACTTCCTGCTCTACGGCTTCCTGCTGTCGATCGCGATCCACCTGATCGTCGGGCCCTTCCTCAAGCAAGAGAAGACCCGCACCGAGGAGGACCAGCCGCAGAAGGTGACCGTGGTGCGCGTTCCCACGCCGCCCCCGACGCCCAAGCCGACCCCGACGCCCAAGCCGACCCCGCCCCCGACCCCGCCGCCCAAGCAGACGCCGCCGCCCAAGCAGACCCCGGCGCCGCAGCAGCCCAAGATCAAGATCAACACGCTCAAGACGACGTCGAAGAGCAACAGCGGCCCGACCGAGGCGACCAACAAGTACACCGAGGGCAACACCCAGGGCATCCCGCAGGGCCAGGGCACCGCGGCTCCCGTGCCGTCGGCGCCGGCCGCGACCCCCGCGCCGCGCGCGACCCCGACCGCGACCCCCGTGCCGACCCCGACCCCGCTCTCGTGCGCCCGGCCCAACGTCCCGGCGACCACGATCCGCGCGGTCGAGCCGGACACCCCGCCCTTGGCCCAGCAGCAGGGCATCAGCGGCGACGTGGCGGTCATCGTCTCGCTCAACGCGCAGAGCCAGGTCGTGGGCACCAAGATCCAGAGCTCGCCCAGCGCGATCCTCAACAACACCGCGCTCCAGGCCGCGCGCCAGTCGACCTTCCAGACCGAGATCCAGAACTGCAAGCCGATCGCGGCGGACTACATCTTCACCGTCCAGTTCAGCAGCCAGTAAGCCAGGAATGGGACCGCGCGCGCGGTCCCATTCCCGTTTGGTGCGGTGCGGCTTGCGGGCGCAGCCCGCAAACGCGAAGGATTCAGGGGCGCCGCGCGGCCCTGAATCCACTAGGTGATGCCGAGGTCTCGCAGTTTGTACATGGTGTCGATGTAGCCCAGCAGCGCGCGCTCCTGCTCGGGGGTGCGGTCGGTGAACTCGACCCCGACCCGGTACTTGCCCAGCAGCGGGTCGTGGCGGCACCAGCGCACCTCGCCGGTCAGGCGCAGCGGCGGGCGCGGCGTGCCGCGCAGCTCCAGCTCCAGCGCGAGCTGGGAACCGGCCGCGAGCTCGGCCGTGCTGAGCATCGCGAGGCCGCCCTGGCCGAGATCGTACGCCTCGCTGCGCGCCGGCGCGAACTCCTCCCCGATGGAGTACGCGACCAGCATGACGGCGCCGAGCCGGCGGTGCGCGCGTGCATCACTCACGCGCGCGGCTTCACCGCGAGCGGGAAAGCCTCCCCCGCGTGCGAAGCGACGCGGACGTGACGTTCGTGCAAGCTATGCTGCTCGCGGTGCTGCAGGGCGTCAGCGAGCTGTTTCCGATCAGCAGCCTGGGGCACACGGTGCTCCTGCCCGCGCTGCTGCGCTGGAACGTCGACGAAGGCTCGGAGTCGTTCCTGGCTTTCGTCGTCGTGCTGCACCTCGGCACGGCGCTGGCGCTGATCCTGTTCTACCGCCGCGACTGGCTCGCGCTGGCGCGCGCGTTCGTCGCGACCATCGTGCGCGGGCGCATCACCAGCGACCCGGCCGAGCGGACCGTCTGGCTGCTCGTCGCGGGGACCATCCCGGTCGGCATCCTGGGCGTGCTGCTGGAGTCGGCGGTGAAGAAGCTGTTCGCCTCGCCCATTCCGGTCTCGCTGTTCCTGCTCGCCAACGGCTTCATCATGCTGCTGGGCGAGTGGCTGCGGCGGCGCCAGAAGGCCCGCGAGACGCAGCCCTACCGCACGCTGCCGCAGCTGGCCGCCAAGGACGGGGTGCTGGTCGGCTTCGCGCAATCGCTCGCGCTCCTGCCGGGTATCTCGCGCTCGGGCTCGGCGATCGTCGCCGGGCTGCTGCGCGACCTCCACCACGAGGACGCGGCGCGCTACTCGTTCCTGCTCGCGACGCCGGTGATCGTCGCCGCGAGCGGGCTGGAGATCCCCAAGCTGTTCGCCCCGGAAGCTCACGTGGTGCTCGTCCAAGCGGTCGTCGGGGGACTGCTGGCCGCCGTCACCGCCTACGCCTCGGTGGCTTTCCTCACGCGCTGGTTCCGCCACAACGACCTCGCCCCGTTCGCCTGGTACTGCGTCGCCGCCGGCGCGATCTCGTTCGTCCTCTTCGCCACGAAAGTGATCGCATGAAACCGCTCGCCCTGATCCTCGCCGCCGTCTTCGTGATCCTCGCCGTGCTCTATTTCGTCGGCCACGGCCCGCTCGCGGCCCCCGGCGTCCACGTCAAGCACGGCATCGTCTGCATCGTCCTGGCCCTGCTCTGCCTGGTCTGGTACCGCTTCCAAAGCGCCAACACCACCACCGGCTCGCTCCGCTAGCCCAACGTACGCCACTGGGCACCACGCCGCTCGTAGGATTCGCCCGGAGGGCGACGGCTGAGCCTCAGCTCAGCCTCCCCAGCACGTAGAGCTCGTCGTCGTTGGGGGCGACGAGCTCGACCTGGGGGCGATGGGCCGCGACGAGGCGCTCGAAGCGGTCCGCGTCCTTGGGGTGGGCCTGCACGATCACGTACGGCGCGGCGCTCGCGGCGGCCAGGACCTGGCTCAGGGCGCGGTCGGTGCCGGCGTCGTCGTTGATGCGCGCCCCGAAGACGGTGTCGCGGTAGAGCCGCTCGACGTTCAGGTAGGGATCGCCCTGGTACCAGGCCTCCCACATCCAGATCCGGGGGTCGATCCGCTTGCCGCGCCCAGGCGGGGCCAGGTAGACCGCGTCGGCCTTGACCGCGCTCAGGGTGGCGGCGAAGTCGCCCCGCCGGACGGTGTTGCGGCGCCCGTTGTCGACCACCCAGCGCTCGGTCTCGCGGATGTAGTTCCAGGCCAGCTCGCTGGGCGCGACGTCGACCATCTCGTCGGGGTGGCCGGCCTTGAGCAGCCAGTGGCACAGGACGTGCCACAAGCCGACCACCGCCAGGCCGGTCTGGCCGTCGCTGCGCAGGCCGTGCACGTTGGCGTGCCAGACGCCCAGATAGCGGCACTGCTCCTCGCTGAAGAAGACGCCTTCCCAGGCCCGGAACAGGTCGGTCGGGTAGATCCGCCCGGGCAGCATCTCCACCAGCTCGGCGACCTCGCTGTCGCGCAGGATGGTGAAGTCGTTGACCACCAGGCCCTCGCCGGCGCGCACGAACCACTCCAGCAGGTCGCCCCCGTGGACCGCGATCCCGTGCCGCTTGAGCACGTTGAGGTGCATCGGCAGGCCCATGAAGGGGTCGACCAGGCTGCGCAGGCCGCGCTCGGCGCACAGGTCCAGCAGGCGCGTCCCCGAGACGCGCCGGGTGCGGGCCGGCAGCTCGATCACGTCGCGGCTCCGAGCGAGACCAGGTACGCCCGCACGACCTCGGGGTCGAACTGCGTTCCGGCCGCGGCGGCCAGGCGGCGCGGGGCCTCGACCGGGTCCAGCGCGTCGGCGGCCAGGGCCAGCGCGACGACTGCGGCGGGCTGCTCGGGCGGCCCCTCCTCGTACCACAGCGCGGTCCGGGCCAGCAGCGGGGCGGCGGGGGCGTAGGCCGGCACGGCGG
>JASLGJ010000139.1 GCA_030150085.1 Candidatus Elarobacter sp.
GCGGCCTTCGCCCGGACCCTCCGCGGCGCCGGTCGCGGCGGCCCCGCGGCCCGCGCGAGTAGCCCGCGCCCGAGCGCGCGCCGGTGTTGAACGAGAACGAGACCGTATACTGGCGCGGCGCGTTGGGCGTCGCGGCCTGGAGCAGCTGCCCGCCCCCGCTCAAGGCGATCGGCTGGGCGTACTGCAGGGTCGAGAAGTCGCCCGCCTCGGTGTTGAACAGGTTCGAGGCGAACACGGTGAGCTGCCCGATCCCCAGCTTGTGCGAGAGGCCCAGGTTCACCAGCGTGTAGGGCGCGATGCGCTGGTTGTTGTTGGGGCCGACGTAGCGCGCGTTGGCGAGCAGCTCCATGCCGCTCCAGGGCTGGAAGGCGTCGACGGTGAGGTTGCCGCTGTGCAGCGGGCGGCCGGGGATCTGCGCGTCGAGGATCAGGGTGCTGTCCAGGCCGGTGTAGCGCGGGTCGGCCGCGGTCACCACCGCGCTGGTGGTGGTGTAGGACGGGATCACGACGACGTTGCGCCCGATCCCGATCCGGGCCGTGGCGGTGAAGCCCTGGTAGACCCGGGTCGTGCCGCCGATCTGCTGCTGCACGTAGACGGTCGGCGTGCCGAAGCCCGGGCAGACGCTCGAGAAATAGCCCGTCACCGCGCCGTAGTAGGGGTTGAAGGGGTTGTCCAGGCCGAGGCTGTCGGCGGTGACCTGCGCGCCGACGAGCTGCCCGGCCTGGGTGTTGCGGTAGGTGTCGAGCGAGAACTGGCCGTGCTCCCACTGGTGCGTCCAGCCCACGTCGTAGCTGGTCGCCGACTGGTGCGAGGGCTGGTCGCCGGGACCGCTCACCTGCGCCGTGCCGGCGTAGCAGTTGACCCGCGCGGAGTAGGGGTCGCTGAACGAGCGCACGATGCCGTTGGCCGGCTGCGAGCTGCCGAACGAGAGCGAGGCGTGGTAGGTGTCGTTGCCGGTCGGGCGCCAGGAGCCGCTCAGCCCGGCCAGCAGCGACGAGCCCGCCCCGGTCGTGCCGGCGTAGGAGACGTTGGGCCCCAGGCTGAGCTTGTCGTTGACCTTGTAGGTGTCGGCGAGCTGGACTTGGCGCGACGCGGTGGCGTAGGTGGAGGGCGTGACGAACCCGCCCGGGTCGACCAGCGGGGTCGAGGTGGTGATGCCCGCGTAGGTCGAGCCGGTCAGGGTGAAGGTGTGCTTGTCGCGGGTCAGCGTCGCGCTGGCCGCCAGGCCGCGCGCCAGCGTGCCGCTCTGCGAGGCGAAGGGCGAGAGCTGCGGCGCGCCGCCGCCGGTCGGGGCGATGTAGCGGTCCAGGTCGTCGGTCAGCGAGCGGTTGTCGTTGACGTAGCCGGTCAGCGAGATCGCGGTCTGGCCGACCAGCGACTGCACCGTGCCGTACATGAACTGGAACTTGCCGGTGTTGCCGTTGTCGGGCCCGATCCCGCACGGCAGCGGGGTCACGAACTGCGTGCACAGCGCCGAGTTGGACTGGTTGTTCTGCAGCGCGGTGAACATCAGGGTGGTGTTGTCGCCCAGGCCGTAGCGCAGCTTGACGAAGTCGCCGATGTTGGCGCTCTCGCCGCCGTGCGCGTAGTCCAGCCCGCTCTGGTCGGTGTAGTCCTGGAAGGTCAGCGGGTTGTTGCCGGCGCGCTTGGTGTGGAGCAGCGCGATGCCCAGCTTGCCGATCGAGCCGGTCTCGCCGATCTGGTAGTTGTACTTGTCGAAGGTGCCGTAGGACGAGGCGAACTTGGTCTGCCAGGTCTGGGTCGGCTGCAGGGTGCGGAAGTTGACCGAGCCGCCCAGGGCGCCGGCCTGCGAGCCGAAGCTCACCCCCGCCCCGCTGAACAGGTCGGTGTTGATCGAGCGCAGGTTGGCCGCCGAGCCGGGCGCGGCGAGCGGAATGCCGTCCAGCGTGACCGCGGTCTGCGACTCGTCCTGGCCGCGCAGCGAGATCGTCTGGGGGGCGTTCGGATCGTTGGAGTCCTGCGTCACGTCGACCCCGCCGATGGTCGAGAGGGCGTCGGTGAGCGAGTCGGAGATGCGGCGCACGGCGCTGGACTCGTCGACGTCGGTCGTCGTCACCACGACCCGGGCCCGGGTCGTGCCGATCACCTTGAGGCCGCTGGTGTTGGCGCTGGTGCTCGTGCCGGCCGCGGTCTGGGCCGGCGTGCGCGCCACGCCCAGGTCGACCGCGACGTCGACCTGCTTGTTGCCCAGCACCTCGAACGCCGACGACGTCACCCCGGCGAAGCCGCTCTTGGAGACGCGCACCCGGTAGATGCCGCTGGGCACGTCGGTGTACTTGACGATGCCGCTCGCGGTGGTCAGCGCGCTGGCCACGGTCGGGCCGAGCAGGAAGACCCGCGCGTCGCGCAGCGCCTCCTGCGCGGCGGCGTCCTTCACGGTGATCTGAATGATACCGGTGTCGCTGGAGCTCTGCGCCCCGGCCGGAGCGAGCGCTCCGAACAGCAGTGCGAACACGAGCATGACGGCCGAAACACGGCTCGCTGGCCTACTCCTCATCGAGCGACATCCTGGCATGGCGGACTGAGGTCTCCCTGGGATCGGAATGGTGAATCGGTGAGATTACGGCCGGGCGGCGCGAATCGTTTCCAGGAAACGGGTTCCGAAATCGGCCAGCTTCTTCTCCCCCACCCCGCTGATGCCGCGCAGCTGGGCCGGGGTGGCGGGCAGCTCGCGGGCCATCGCCCGCAGCACCGCGTCGCTGAAGACCACGTAGGGCGGGACGTCCCGCTCGGCCGCGATCTCGCGCCGCAGCGCGCGCAGCGCGGCGAAGACCTCGCGGTCGTAGTTCTCGTCGCCCTCGGCGGCGGCTCGGCTGCGCTTGCCGGCGACCGGCGAGACGACCGCCTCGCGGACCTGGATCGGCGTCCGCTCGACGAGCGCCCGTTTGCCCAGCTCGGTCAGGGTGACGACGTTGTGGCGGGCCGCGTCCTGGGCGATCAGGCCCAGGCGGAGCAGCTCGTCGGCCAGGTGGCGCCAGCTGCGCCGGTCGCGGTCGGCCCCGATCCCGTAGGTCGAGAGGCGGTCGTGGTACCAGCGCTCGATCTTCTCGGTCTTGGCCCCGACCAGCACGTCGACGACGTGGGTGATCCCGACCCCGTAGCCGTTGGCGGCGTGGACCCGGTACACGCACGAGAGCAGCTTCTGCGCCTCGACCGTGGCGTCGTAGGAGGCGCGCGGCTCGAGGCAGTTGTCGCAGTTGCCGCACTTTTCGAGCGGGTAGGTCTCGCCGAAGTAGGCCAGGATCTCGCGCCGCCGGCAGGCGTTGGAATAGGCGAAGCGCACGATCCGCTCGAGCTGCGCGCGCGCCGCGGGCTGCTCGCTCTCGGGCTTCTCGGCCGCGAAGCGCTCGACGCGCGCCACGTCGGCGTAGGCGAAGAACCAGGCGCACTCGGCCGGCAGGCCGTCGCGCCCGGCCCGGCCCGTCTCCTGGTAGTAGCTCTCCAGGCTGCGCGGGACGTCCCAGTGCACGACGAAGCGCACGTTCGACTTGTCGATCCCCATGCCGAAGGCGATCGTCGCGCACATCACCCGCACGTCGTCGCGGATGAAGCGCTCCTGGCGCTGCGCGCGCGTGGCGCTGTCGAGCCCGGCGTGGTAGGCCAGGGCCGGCAGGCCGGCCGCCGAGAGCGCGTCGGCCAGCTTTTCGGCGTTGGCCCGGCTGCCGGCGTACACGATCCCCGCCTCGTCGTCGGGGCGCGCGCGCAGCCAGCGCACCAGACCCTCGACCGTGCGCTGGGTGTGCAGCACGCGGTAGGTCAGGTTGGGGCGGTCGAACGAGGCGACGTGGACCGCCGGGCGGCGCAGGTGCAGCTGCGCGACGACGTCCTCGCGCACGCGCTCGGTCGCGGTCGCGGTGAACGCGCAGAACGGAATCGCGGGGAAGCGCTCGCGCAGCGGCGCGATGCGGCGGTAGTCGGGCCGGAAGTCGTGCCCCCACTCGCTGATGCAGTGCGCCTCGTCGATCACGAAGCGGGCCACGTTCCAGCGCTCCAGGTCGGCCGCGAAACCGCTCAGCGTGAGCCGCTCGGGCGCGACGTAGAGCAGCTTGTACTCGCCGCGTTCCAACCCGTCGAGCCGCGCCCGCAGCTCGGGGTACTCCAGCGAGGAGTTGAGCGCGGTCGCAGGAACGCCCGCGGTCCGCATGGCGTCGACCTGGTCCTTCATCAGCGCGATCAGCGGCGAGACGACGACCGTCAAACCCTCGGTCAGCAGCGCCGGGAGCTGGTAGCACAGCGACTTGCCCCCGCCGGTCGGCAGGAGCGCGAACACGTCCCGCCCGGCCAGGACGTCGCGCACGATCGCCTCCTGCGCCGGACGAAACGACGGAAACCCGAACCAGCGCTCCAGCGCTCCTTGCAGCGCCGGACTCTCGACAGCCATGACTCGCATCGCTTCGCCATCTGTGCCAACTGGACCGTCCGGCAAGGAGGCACGATACGAGCGCCCGCTTGCACTAGAAGCATCGACATTTCTGCTGGTATCCTTGCGCCATTTTGATTTCCGCTGTCGCGTACGGCATCGATGCGGAATGTTTCGCACCGTCGTGGGCACCGGCGGCGGTATGCGTCTGGGCGTGTTCCATCAGGTTCTCGTCGAATGGGTTGAGAAACCGTGCGTGCTGACCGTCGCCATCGCGGCGAGCGGAAGCGAGATTCGCGTCACCGGAATCCTGCGGCCGTATCACAGCCTGCAGTCGATCCGCGGCTGGGCGCTGGTGCCGCCGCAGCAGCACGGCGGGTTCGCGTCGCTGCAGCTGACGCAGCTCAACTTCGACGACATGACCTCGCGCCAGGTAATCGGCGCGGGCGGCCAGCGCCGGCTGCGCTTCTCGGCCGACCGCGAGCGCACGTTCGTGCTCGAGCGCGACTCGGCATTCCTCACCGCCCCGCCGCGCTCGACCGGCACCGGCCGCTATCTCTACACCGGCGGCCGCCGCCGCCTCGAACCCGAGCCCTGGATGCTCTGAAGCCACGGAGCGAGCCGGACGGCCCGCCCCCGAGAGACCGGACGCGGACCCATTCGGCCCACAGGAATCGCAGGCTCGCGGGGAGACCATCGTCGGGGATGGTGTTCGTCGTCGTGGCGGTGCTCGAAGCGCTTGCCGGCTTGCGCGCCGCGCTGCGGATGCTGGCGACGGCCGGCGGCAAACCGCTCGCTCCCGCGCCGCCTCCGCCGGCCGGCGCGCTCGCCGCGCTGGTGCCGGTGCTCGACGAGGAGCGCCGGCTCGGGCCGGCGCTCGCCGCCTTGTCCGCCTGCGGGCCCGAGCTGGGCGAGATCGTGGTGGTCGACGGCGGCTCGCGCGACGGCACGCGCGCGGTCGCCGCGGCCGCC
>JASLGJ010000160.1 GCA_030150085.1 Candidatus Elarobacter sp.
CGGCCGCTTGGCGCGGACCAGCAGGAAGTAGCCCAGCACCGGCTCCATCGCGTAGGCCGCCACGCCCAGCACCATGATCCGCAGCGGCAGCGCGGCGCCCGCGAAGGCGGCTCCGTAGACGCGCACGATCAGCCAGGGCCCGGCGGCGAACACCAGCAGCCCGAGCACCAGCTCGACCAGCACGATGGTGCGGGTGAGCCGCCCGACCAGCGCCCGCGCGCGCGCGTCGTCGTCGCCCGCGATGCGCCCGAACGCGCTCCAGGCCAGCGCGTTGCTGATCTTCCAGAGCAGCTCGGAGATGCCGATCACGATCGTGTAGATGCCCAGCGCCGCCGAACCGAGCAGGGCCGCGACGACGAACGCGCCCATGCGCAAGTTCACGTAGCCGGCGGCGTAGACCAGGCCCGACTTGCCGCCGAAGACGAGCTGCGCGCGGGCCAGCGCGGCCGGCTGCCCGGGCTTGCGCGCGCGCTCCAGCGGCGGCGCGCGGTGCAGGAAGAACGCGCCGTAGAGCGCCGAGCCGGCGTACGCCGCGACCCAGGTCGCCAGCGCGCCGGCCACCCCGCCGCCCAGCAGCACGGCGGCCGAGCCCAGCAGCGCGTAGCCGGCCCCCGCCGCGAGGTCGATCACGTTCGCGCCCTGGATGCGGCTCTCGGCCAGGAAGAAGCCCTTCACGCACTGCGCGTAGACCGCGAAGGGCAGCGCGCAGGCCACCGCGAGCAGCGGCCGCTGCCCGGGCACGAGCAGCCCCGCCAGCGCGAACGCCAGCGCCGCGGGCACGAGCAGCACCGGCAGCGCGCGCAGCAGCGCGGCGTAGACGTCGGCCCGGCGCACCTTGTCGCTCGCGTACTGGGTGACGACCGCGGCGGCGGGACCGTCGGCGTAGACCGCGGCCAGTCCCAGCACCAGCCAGGCGTAGGAGACCACGCCGCGCCCGCTCGGGCCCAGCACGCGGGCCAGCACGACGCCGACCGCCAGCGCGGCCAGGGTGCCCAGCGCTTGCGTGGCCAGCGTGTGGAGGGCCTTGCCGAACACGCGCTACTGTCTCTGGAACAAGAACTCGGCGCCCGTCTTGAAGACGATGGACACGTCCATGAACAAGCTCCAGTGCTCGATGTACCACAGGTCGTGGCTGAGCCGCTCGCTGGCGGCCGAGTACTCGACCTTGCGCGGCATGTTGACGTGGGCCCAGCCGGTGATCCCCGGGCGCACCAGGTGGCGCTCGTCGTAGCGCGCCAGCTCGCGCCGGAAGCGCTCGACGAACACCGGCCGCTCGGGGCGCGGTCCGACGACCGACATGTCGCCCGCCAGCACGTTGAACAGCTGCGGCAGCTCGTCGATGCTGGTGCGGCGCACGAAGCGCCCGACCCGGGTCGTGCGGGGGTCGTTCTTGGGCGACCACATCGGGCCCGACATGGCCTCCGCGTCGACCCGCATCGAGCGCAGCTTGAGGATGAAGAAGGGCCGCCCGAACAGGCCGACGCGTTCCTGGCGGTAGAGCACCGGGCCGCCGTCCTCGATCAGGATCGCCAGCGCCGCGAGCAGCATCACCGGCGCGGCGAAGAGCAGGATCGTGCCCGCCACGACGCAGTCGAAGGCGCGCTTGAGGATGCGCGAGCCGTGCGCGAGCGCGTGCAGCTGGCGCATCACGATCATGGCCTGGCGGCCGTTGGTCTCGATGCGCAGGTCGTAGGCCTGCGAGCAGATGCGGGGCGGCGCGAAGGCGACCGTGAAGCGCTCCAGCGAGGCGGTCTGCAGCAGCGGGGGCAGCACGCGCGGGGGCAGGATCTCGGTCAGCACGAGCATGTCGCAGCCGGAGTCGCGCGCCCGGCGCAGCCAGCTCACGTCGTCGAGCGCGCGGTCGGAGAGCGGGTCGATCGCCGCCAGCGAGCCCTCGACGTCGTCGACCTCGATCCGCAGCACGCTCGAGCGCGGCGAGATCACCATCTGCTCGAGCGCGCGCTCGATCCGCGCGCCGGTGCCGACGATCGCGATCCGCTTGCCGCGCCGCTGCGCGACCGTGCCGTAGGCCAGCCGCGCCAGCGCGCGCTCCAAGCCCATCGTAACGATCGCGAACACCAGCGAGAGCAGCAGCACCGCGCGCGACGACGAGATCGCCGGCACGATCGTGAACAGGATCAGCAGCGGCAGCGCGCCCAGGATCAGCGCGGTCACCGTGCAGTAGATCTCGTCGCGCACCGAGAGCGCGAACGAGCGCTGGTACAGCCCGACCCGGTAGAACACCAGCAGCCAGGCCGTGATGCAGACCGCCTGCGCGACCGCCACCCGTTCGAACGCCCAGCCGGCATGCCAGATGTCCTGCACCACCGCGGCCGCGGCGACGGTCGCCAGCACGAGCGTGATCAGGTCGGCGGCGAAGAGCGTGAAGGCCCAGCCGGGACCGAAGCGCGTCGGCGCGGGCTTGGCTCGAATGAGGGGCAGCGCGTCAACGAAGGGCGCTTCGACGGCCATGATTTCCTCGGGTCACCTGCGTAAAGATTGCGTGTTCGGTGAGACGGCGTCCGACCGAGCAGCCCGAGCATAGAGCGCGCGCCGCGCCGCAGGTAGAACCGCACGCACCTCGCGCCGGGACGTAGGTCACGTGCGGCGCGGCTGCTCGCAAGGCGTCCCGCGGCGGGACGGGGCGTACCATCGTGCTCATGGACGCACCCCAGCGCGCGTGTTTGGTGATGCCGTTTCGCAACGAGGCGCGCCATCTGCCCGAAGTCCTGGCGTCGCTGGCCGCGCAGCGCACGCCGCGCGCTCGCCTGCGCTACGTGTTCGTCGACAGCGCCTCCGGCGACGGCGGCGCCGCGCTGGTGCGGGCGTGGCTGGCCGCGAGCGGCAGCCCGGGCGAGGTGATCGCGGTCGAGCGGCCGGGCATCTCGCGCGCGCTCAACGCCGGGATCGCGCGCGCCGCGCCCGACGAGATCGTCATCCGGCTCGACGCGCACACCATCTACGATCCCGGCTACCTGAGCGAGCTGCTCGCCGCGCTGGACGCGCTTCCGCCCGCGGTGTGGTGGGTCGGCGGGTCGCTGATCGAGCCGCTCGCGGCGAGCTTCGGCGGGCGCCTGGTGCGCGCGCTGATGACCAACCCGACCGGCCTGGGGGCCTCGGACTGGCGCCGCGCGCGGTGCCTGCGGCGGGTCGAGTCCAACGTCTACCTGGGCGCGTTCCGGCCCGGCGTGCTGCGCGCGCTGGGCGGGTTCGACGAGGACTGGGTCGCCAACGAGGACGCCGAGCTCGCGGCGCGGATCTACGCCGCGGGCGGCGAGGTCTGGTTCGTGCCGGTGCGCTGCGCCTACCGCATCAACCGCGGCCCGCGCGCGACGCTCGCGCAGTGGCACCGCTACGGCTTCTGGCGCGCGCGCACGACCCTGCGCCATC
>JASLGJ010000181.1 GCA_030150085.1 Candidatus Elarobacter sp.
CTGCCGGCCGCCTTCGGCGGCCTGCAGCGGGGTAGCCCCCGGCGCGAGCAGCAGCAGGTACGGCTCGCCGGCCGCGCGGGCGGCCGCCGCGACGTCCGCCGCGCCGTCGACCGTCACGACCCGGGTCGCGCGGCTGCGCGCGGAGCCGGGATCGCTGCCCGGCGCGGCGAGGAGCGCGAACTCCATGACTAGGCCAGCACCCGCTCCGCCAGCGCTCCGGCCTCGGCCAGCCGGCCGGCCTGGATCAGCGCGCCCGCCACGTCGACGGCGGCGTTGCGCAGCGCCGGGTCGTCCCGCCGCGGCAAGGTCGCGATCTGGTCCAGCGCGGCCAGCGCCGCGTCCAGGTCGCCCGCGCGGCGCTCGATCTCGACCCGCAGCGCGAACGCCGAGGGCGCCACCGGCGAGTCGGGCGCGATGTCGTCCAGCCGCGTGCGCGCGACGTCGTCGCGGCCCAGGCGCGCGGCGGCCAGCGCCGCGTTGTAGCGCAGCACCGGGTCGCGCGGCTCGCGCTCGAGCCCGCGCTCGGCGGCGTCGAGCGCGTCGGCGACGCGCTGCTCCTCGAGCAGCCGGTGCGAGCGGCGCGCGAAATCCGCTCCGTCGCGCAGCGGCGCGCTCAGCTCGTCGGCGCGCAGGCGCGCGCGCTTCGCGTCGTCGCCGCGCTCGGCGTACAGCTCGTCGAGCAGGCCCAGCACGATGCCGTGGCCGGGCGCGAGCTCCAGCGCGCGCAGCGCGTAGGGCTCGGGGTCGCCGAGCCGCTCGCTGCGGGTGGTCGTGGCCGCCGAAGCCAGCAGCGTCGCGTACGCCGCGTCGGCGAGCGGCTCCGCGCGCCGGTCGACCAGCTCGAAGGCTTGCGCGAAGCGGCGCCGGCGCAGCAGGAAGTTGGCGTACGCGGTGAAGGCCGCCTCGCCGTCGCGCTCGGCGCCCTCGCGGAACAGCCGCTCGGCGTCGTAGATCTTCCCGGCCTTCTCGTAGGTGCGCGCGGTGACCGAGCGCAGCAGCGCCGAGTCCGGCTTGTTCGCCAGCGCCTGCTCGAACCACGGCAGCGCTTCCTCGTAGCGCTCTTCTTTCAGATAGGTCGAGCCGAGGTTGAAGGCCGCTTTCCACAGCACGATCTCGTCGTCGACCATGTAGTGCTTGTAGGCCGCGTTGCGCAGGCCCATCGCGCGCTCGTACCACGCGCGCGCCTCGTCGAAGCGCTTTTCGAGCGAGAGGAAATAGCCGCGCGTGAACACCAGGTTGGGGTGGTCGTCGTTCTCGGCCAAGCCTTGGTCGAGCACCGCGATGCCGCGCGCGACGTCGCCCTTGAGCTCCGCGTGCGCGCTGCCCAGCATGACGTAGGCCAGCGGCCAGAACGCGCGCGGCTGATCGCCCAGCGCGAACATCTTCTCCAGCGCTTCGATGCCGTCGTCGGCGTTGCCGCTGGCGACCGCGGCGACGCCGAAGTTGAACCACGAGAACGCCTCCTCGGGCGCTTCGCGAATCGCTTTCTCGAGCAGCGGCGTGTTGCGCTCGTCCTTCTTCTTGCCCTCGAGCACGGCTTTGGTGTAGCCCTTGTGCACGATCTTGATCGGCGACATCACCGCCGGCAGCTCGAGCGCGCCGTCGTCGAGCGCGAGGTTCTCGTGGATCACGCTCTTGTAGCGGATGCGCGGCGTGGTCGGGAAGACGCGCGTCAGGTAGTGCGTCATCGTCGCCGCGCCCGACTCGTCCTCGACCGCGTTCTGGATCTGGATGTAGACCGCGTCGACGCCGGCCGGCGTCGCGCCGAGCGCGCGCAGCAGCGGCACGGACTCGGGCACCAGCTCCTCGTCGGCGTCGAGCACCAGCGTCCAGCGCCGGGTCGCCATCTCGACGGCCTGGTTGCGGGCCCAGGCGAAATCGTTGCGCCACTCGCGCTCGATCACGTTGGCGCCGAACGAGCGCGCGATCTCGATCGTGCGATCGGTCGAGCCGGTGTCGACGATGTTGATCTCGTCGACGCAGTCGCGCACGCTGGCCAGGCACTCGGCCAGGAAGCGCTCCTCGTTCTTGACGATCATGCACAAGCTCACCCCGGCGGGGAGCTGCGCCTGCTCGGCGGGCGGTTGCGGCAAGTTGAAGAGCAGCCCGGTCTGAGCGGACGCGAACGCGGAGTTCTGGTAGTCGTCGACGATCTCTAACGGCACGTGGTCACCTCTCCGTTGTGATATCGGACGAGCGAGCGCGCCGCATGAGTGAGTTTCCGCTAAAGCGGAAACACCAAGCCGTGCGCCGAGCGCACAGACCGGGATAAGACAAAAAGAAAGAGGGCCCGCCGGAGCGGACCCTCTTCTCGGGTTACGGAGTGCGGTCTTAGCGGAAGAGGCTGACGACCGACTGCGCGTTCTGGTTGGCCTGCGCGAGAACCGACGTACCGACCTGCACCAGGATCTGGAGCTTCGTGTACTGGGTCGTTTCCGCACCGACGTTGAGGTCGCGGATCGCCGACTCGGAGGCCTGCAGGTTGACCGAGGCAACGTTGTTGTTGTTCGAGTCTTCCTGGAGTCGGACGATGGTGGCGCCGAGCTGCGAGCGCTCGCCCAGGATGGTCTGGAGCGCGTTGTCGATCTGGCCGATCGCGTCCTCGGAGGCCAGCGAGCTGAAGCCCGTGTTGCCGATGAGGTTCACGTTCGAGATGCGCAGCGAGTTGGTCGAGGTGTCGATGAAGCCGACCTGGATGGTCGCGCCTTCAGCGGCGCCCGACTGGAAGTTGAACGCCGGAGCGGTCGGGTTCGACTGCGCCGAGACGTACTGGCTGACCTTGACGAAGGTCGTGATGCCGACATCGAGGGTGCCCGCCGCGCCGAAGTTCAGCGTCACGCCGTCGATGTTGAACGCCGCCGCGGGAACGCCGCCGGCGATCGTGATGACCGTCGCGACCGAGCCCTGGCCCGAGGCGCTCGAGAAGAACGAGACGCGCAGGCCCTGCTGGGTCGAGGTGATCTGGGCGACCTGGACTTCGATCGTGCCGTCTTCCAGCGCGCTCGTCGCCGCGGTCGGGCTGAACGAGACCGAGCCCACCAGCTGGCCGCCGACCGCGAGGTCGGAGTTCGAGGTGATCACCGCGTTCGCGTCGACCTGCTGCTGGAAGCCCGCGTGCGAGCCGTCGAGCAGGTTCTGGCCGTTGAAGTTGGTGTTCTGCGAGATGCGGTTGACTTCGAGCAGGAGCTGCTTGACTTCCGACTGCAGGTTCGCCCGGTCGCTGTCGGACACGATGTCCGAAGCGCCTTCGACGGCCAGCGTGCGGACGCGCTGCAGGATGTCGGTCGTCGTCTGGAGAGCGCCTTCCGCGACCTGCGCGGCGTTGGTCGCGTCCTGGACGTTGCGGGACGCCTGGTCGAAGCCGTTGACCTGGGCTTGCAGCGACTCGGCGATGGCCAGACCCGACGGATCGTCCGCAGCCGTGTTGATGCGCAGACCGCTCGACAAGCTCGTGACGGCATTGCCCAGGGCCGATTGGTTACGATTGAGATTCAGGCTTGCCGAATTCGCCATCAGGTTGTTGGCGATCGAGAGCCCACCGATTCCCGGCATGTGTTTCCTCCATGATGCACACGTGTGAGTCGACGGGCCATCCTGACCCGTTCCTGGTTATGATCGGCCGTCGTGGGTAAGGACTTTAGCTCTTGGGCGGGCGCCGGCTCTTGCCCAGATCGGCCACGCGCGCGCTCTTCTCGGGCGGCGCCGCGGGGGGCGGCTCGCCGGCGGCGGCGCGGTTGGTGCGCTGGATCTCCTCGTACACCTCGGAGCGGTGGACGGGGATCGTGCGGGGCGCTTCGATCCCGAGCTTGACCGTGTCGCGGTCGACGGCGACGACGACGATGCGCACGTCGTCGCCGATCATGATCGCCTGGTTGAGTTTGCGGCTGAGGACCAACACGAACGACGCCCTCCGTGGCTTAGCACTGGAGGGCGTCCGTTCCCGATTCCTGGTTTAGGCTCCCGCCGTGGCCGAGGTCTTTCGCGGTATCGGCGTGCGAACCGAGTAGCCGCCGGTTTCCAAGGTGATCTGGCGGGCGGTCCTGGTCCGCAAGTTCACGACGATCGGCGCGAGCAGGTTCATCGTCATCTCGGCCGCTCCGGCCGTCACCACGACGACACACAGCGTCACGAACTCCTCGGGCCGCTCGATCTCGAGCGAGCTCGCCGCGTAGCCCGGCAGGCGCGGGTCGTAGTCGGCGAAGATCTGCCAGGGGTCGGCGGTCGGGATCGCCACCCCCAGGTCGTCCAGGCTCTGCAGCCAGACGAACCGTTCCTGGCCCTCCAGGCTGAGCGCCACGAAGCGCCGCAGGTTGCCGAAGCCGGGCAGCCCCCAGGGGAAGCTGAGCACCTCGGATTCGAGGTACGTCACGGGCCCGAAGCGCGGGAGCTCCAGGGTGATCTCTCGGTCGGCGGTCTCCACCACGTAGGTCTCCGTCACGTCTATCGCTCTCAGCTCAGGTAGTCGAAGAGGGTCTTGGACTCGAGACGCGTGGTCGTCGAGTAGGCGGCCTGGAGGGCCGTCTGGGTCTGGGAGAACTTGGAGACGGCGGCGGCGACGTCCACGTCCTCGATCCCGCTCTCCGTCTTCTTGTTATCGGTCAGGGTCGTCTGGATTTGATCCCCGATCGCGCCCAGGGTCTGGATCCGGGCCCCGATCGTCGAGCGGGCGGCCAGCGCCGTGTTGAGCACGTGGTCGACGTCGCCGATCTGGGTCGAGAGGTTCTGGACGAAGTCGGCCTGGGGGGCCAGGCCCAGCACGCTGGTCAGGTTCCCGGCGTTCGTCGCCCCGGGGCTGGGCACGTCGCTGACGTAGAACGAGCCGGTCCCGCTCAAGACCACCCGCTGGGCCTTGGCGTCGAACTGGGCGGTCACGCCGGTCGAGCCGCTGACGGCGTTGATCTGGCCAATCAGGCTGGCCGGGGTCCCGTCGTCGAGCGCGGTGCCCGGCCCGACCGTGATCGTCTGGATCGACGGCACGCCGTTGACCGAGCCGTTGATCTGGAGCGAGTACTGGCCGCTGCTGTCGGGCACCGCCGGGGTGGCGAAGACACCCGCCGCGCCGAGCGTGGTCGGAGCCGGGGCCGCCCCCACGGCCGGCCCGTAGACGAGCTGCCCGCCGGCGTTGATCGGCTGTGCGCTGCGGTCGACCGCGGTCTGGTTGGCCAGCGTGTCGCGCAGCGAGATCAGGGTCTGGAACACGTCGGCCGAGCCGTCGGTGCTCTGGTAGTTGAACGCCGCCTGAAAGGTCGTCGAGAGGGCGAACTGCTGGTTGTTGTAGATGAGCTGGCCCTGGACTTGCTCGTTGCCGCCGAAGCTCACCCCGGTGATGGGGTTGCCCTGCTGCTGCACCGGCGCGCTCGCGGCGCTCGCGGTGCCGGCGAAGACGTACTTGCCGCCGTACTGGGTGTTGCCGATCGCGATCGACTGGCGCACCAGCTCGTCGAGCTGGTTGGCCAGCGCCGAGCGCTGGTCGGCGGTCAGCCCTTGGCTCGCGCCCTGGACCGCGAGCTGGCGCGCGCTCTGCAGGACCGAGGTCAGGCTGCTCAGCGCGCTGTCGGTGGTGGTCAGCTCGGAGACCGCGCTCTGCACGTTGGTGGCCTGCTGCGTGTTGGCGTCGAGCGCGACGTGCAGCGCCAGGTCCTGGCCGATCCGGGCCGGGTCGTCGCTGGGGTCGTTGAGCTGCTTGCCCGTGCTCAGCTGCTGGCCGACCTGCGCGTAGAGCGACTGCTGGTCGTCGATGGCCGAGGTCTGCTGGGCGTAGATCATCGAGGTCGCGATGCGCATCCGTTCGCTCCTTAGGTGATCAGACCGATGGTGGTCTGGAGCAGCGAGTCGAGGACGTTGAGCGTCCGCGCCGCGGCCTGGTACGAGTTCTGGTACTTGACGAGGTTCTGCGTCTCTTCGTCGAGGTTGATCCCGTCGATGCCCTGGCGCACCTTGTCGATGTTGGTCGCGAGGTTGCCCTGCGCGGTGTTGCCGGTGATCGCGGTCTGGGTGTCGAGCCCGAGCTGGCCGACCAGCCCGCCGTAGTACGCGCCCAGGGTCTGGCTCTGGGCGCTGGCGATCGAGCTGTTCGCGGCGTGCGCGAGGGTCGCGCTGAAGCTGATCGAGCCGGTGGTGCGGTCGACCGCGCTCACCACCACGTTCTCCTGGTTCGCGCTGCCGGCCCCGATGGTGAGCACCTGGCCGACCCCGATGCTCGCGAAGGCGGCCGGGTTGCCGGCCGGGGGCAGAACCGTGACCGGGCCCGCTCCCGCGATCGCCGTCGGGGTCGAGGTCTGCAGAGCCGGCACGCCGACGCTCTTGGAGAACACCTTGATCGCCGCGTTGGCGTTGCCGTTGTCACCCGCCCCGAAGGCGTTGCTCGCGTTCTGCTGCACCCCGTTGAGCGCTGCCGCGCCGAGGATCTCGAGGATCGAGCTGCTCGGCGTGCCCTGGCTCCCGCCCGCCGCGCCGTTGCTGTCGGCGATGGTGAAGTCGGGCGTCGCGCCGCCGGGCTGCGCGGCGCGGTGGGCCAGGCTGATGTTGGCGGGGTCGCGGGTGAAGACGATCTTCTGCGAGACGTTGTCGAACGAGGCCGTCACCCCCAGCTGGGCGGCGTTGAAGCTGGACACGAAGCCGTCGACCGACGCCGCGTTGCCGCCCGCGCCGAAGTCGTAGCTGAACGTCTGCGCCACGTTGTCGACCGTGACGGTGAGCGTCCCGGTGGTCGGCCCGCCGCTCGCGCCGGGATGGGCCAGGCTCGCGTTGCCCTGGATCGCGGCGGAGGTCGAGACGGTCAGGTTGGCGGCGTTCATCGCGGCGGTCAGCGTGCCGGCGCCGGTCGAGGCCAGCCCGACCGGGATCTGGGCCGGGTTGCTGATCCCCACCGCGATGTTCGTCGCGCTGACCGGCTGGCCGACGACGGCCGGCCCGAGCAGCGCCGCGCCGGCGTTCCCGTTCTGGTCGTAGCCGGCGGTGGTGATGCGGTTGAGCTCGTCGGCGGTCGCGCCGGCGAAGTTGTCGAGCTGCTGGCCGTAAGGGGTCAGCTTGGCGTTGTAGACGTCGACGTAGGCCGCGAGCTGGCCGCTGCCCAGCGGGACCGGGGTCGGGTTGGCCGGGTTGGGGTCGCCCTGCATGCCGATCACCAGCGCCGGGTTGCCCGAGGAGTCGGTCCCCACCACCGGCGCGGCCAGGTGGTAGGCCTGGGTGTCGTTGACCAGGGCCCGGCCGCCCACGGTGACCAGGGTCGAGCCGTTGGGCTGGACCGAGGTCTGGGTCGCGACGAGCTGGGAGAGCTGGTCGATCGCCAGGTCGCGCTGGTCCATGTAGGTGTTGGGGCTGTCGCCGATCGCCTTGGAGGCCCGGATCTGCCCGTTGAGGCCGGCGATCTTGTCGATCAGGGCGTTGGCCTGGTTCACCACCCCGGCCGCGTTCTGGCTGACCGTCGCCTTGGCGCTGGCGATCGCGCTGCCGACCGAGTTGAGCACGTTGACGAACGTCTGGGCGGCGTTGATCACCCCGGCCCGGGCGGCCTGGCCGCCGGCCTGGTCGTTGGACGGGGTCGAGGCGAGCTGGGTGAAGGCCGTCTGCAGGCCGCTGAAGGCCGCGTTGACCCCCGCGCTGGGCTCGGCGAAGGCCGACTGGATGCCCTGCAGCTGCTGCTGCTCGACGTCGAAGTAGCTCTGCCCGGCCGACGCGCCGCGGAACAGCCCGTCGTAGGAGTTTTGGTGGATGCGGGTGATCGAGTCCACCAGGACGCCGTCGCCCTTGGTGCCCGGCCCCGACCAGGTGGCGTAGCCGGGCGAGCCGACGATGGGCGATGCCTCGCTCAAGTTGACCACCTGGCGCGAGGCCCCCGGGGTGTTGACGTTGGCGATGTCGTCGGAGGTCGTGTTCGCCGCCTGCTGAAAGGCGGCGAGCGCGCTGCCCGCGACGTTCATTCCGAAGAAACTCATGCTCTGCGACTCACGATGACGCTGCCGTCGGGAGGCGGGACGACGCCGCGCCGCTTGTAGGTGCCGGTCTGTTCGGTCCCGGCGCGCTGCAAGACTTGCACGGTCTTGGCCAGGCGCTCCATCCCCGCCAGGATGAGGGCCTTGTTGTTGGAGACGGTCAGCCGCAGCTCGATCGTGCGGGTGCCGATGCGGTGCACCAGCGCGGCGAGCCGGCGGCGCAGCGCGGCCGGCGCGTAGGCGCAGACCTGCTGCAGGGTGAGGGTGCCGAAGCCGCGCCGCTGCATGGCGACGCGCTGGGCGAAGGCGGTGCCGTGCAGGACGCGCTGGGCTTCCAGGCGCCGCTCGCACTTCTCGATGGCCTCGGGGTCGTTCGCGACCAGCGCGTCCGTCAACCCGAGCGCCGCGCCGACGAGCTCGCCCAGGAGGCGATCCTCCTCCGAGAGCAGCTCGTCGAACTTCTGCCACTCGCTCATGGCGCGCCCTGCACGCGGCGAGCGGGGCGAAGGGTTAGACCGCGGCCTCCACGATGAGGCGGCCGAGGAGCTTGTCCACGATGTCCTCGCTGGGGACGTGATACTGTCCCGCGGAGATCTGGCGCTGCAGCTTCTCCACCAGCTCGGTACGGTAGTACGGGTCCGCCGAGAGCGACTGCGAGAGCGCGGCGAGCGACGCCGCCACCTCGGACCCGTCGAAGCGGTCCGAGTCGTGCGCAACGGTCGTGACGGACGATTTCCGTTTCACCGTCTTGTAGGCAGAGATCGCCGACTGGATCTCGGCCCGGCTGATGATCATGTGCGCTGACGCCTCCCGGTGTAGCTTCCTTGCTACGAACCGTATCGACGTCCGGTCCTAGGGACTTTAGGCCCATATCGAGGCTCGTGCTCACTGCGGCCGGCCGATCACGGCGGCCCGCAGCTGCTGCTCGAGGACCTTGCCGATGCCCAGCGCTCCGGTCGCGGCCAGCGACTCGGCCCGCTTCTCGTCGAGCATGTCGCCGAAGGTCTGCTCCGCTTGGGACGGTTTGCCGGTCAAGGAACCCTGCGGGGCGCTCTTGCGCATCTCCTTGAAGAGCATGTCGACGAAGAGCGACTCCATCTGCTGCGCCGTCTGGTGCAGCTTTTGCAGGGCCTGCTGCTGCTCGGCGGTGAGCGGCGCGGCAGCGCCGGCAGAACCGGCGGCGGGGTTTGCGAGCGAACGCGCCGGGTCTGACGAGATGCGATCCATCAGATGATCTCCACGTCGGCCTGCAGCGAGCCGGACTCGCGCAGGGCTTGCACGATCGCGATCAGGTCGCGCGGCGAGACGCCGATGGTGTTGAGCGCCCGCACGACCTGGGTCAGCGTCGCCGCGCCGCTGATGTAGATCAGCTTGCGGCCGCTCTCGGTCGCGGTGACGCGGGTGTTGGTCTGGGTCTGCCCCTGGGCGCTGGTGAACGGGCCCGGCTGCACGACGGTGTTCTGCGTCGAGATCGTGATCGAGAGGTTGCCGTGCGCGATCGCGCAGGGGGCGAGGGTGATGTCGCCGCCCATCACGACCGTGCCGGTGCGCTCGTTGACGACCACCTTGGCCAGGGCGTCGGCGTTGACGCTCAAGTCGCCCGCGTCGGCCAGGAAGTCCACCGGGTCGCCGGCGTAGCGCGCGGGCAGGTTGACCCGGATCGTCGCGGCGTCGTTGGCCCGCGCGGTGCCCCCGCCGAAGCGGCCGTTGAGCAGCTGCGCGACCCGCGCCGCGGTCTTGAAGTCGGGCGTGGTCAGCACGTAGGAGAAGCCGGCCGCGTCCTGCTGGATGTTGGTGATCATGTCGCGCGCGATCACCGCGCCCTGCGGGATCCGCCCCGCGGTGACGTGGTTCTTGCTGATGCTGTTGAGGCCGCTCGAGTCGCCGGCGGAGAAGCCGCCGACCGAGACCGGGCCCTGCGCGGTCGCGTAGACCAGGTTGTTGGGCGCGCGCAGCTCGCTCAGCACGAGCGTTCCGCCCTGCAGGCTCGTCGCGTCGCCCAAGGACGACACGGTCACGTCGGCGGTGTCGCCGGAGTGCGCGAACGGCGGCAGCGACGCGGTGACCACGACCGCGGCCACGTTGCGGGTGCGCACGTCCTGCGAGGTGGTGGTCAGGCCGAAGGTCTGGAGCACGTTCTGGATCGTCTTCGAGGTGAACACGACCGAGGTCGAGTCGCCGCTCTGGTTGAGCCCGGTGACGATCCCGTAGCCGACGAGCTGGTTGCTCGTCACGCCCTGCACCCGCGCCACGTCCTTGAGCCGCACCGGCTGGGCCGAAGCCGCAACGGGAACCAGCGAACCGAGCATGGTCGCGGACAGCAGCGCGGTCAGCGCACGCGTCCGGAGGGAATGGTGCATGATCGTCTCTCGTGAGCGCATCAGAACAAGAAATCCAAAACTTTTTGCAGCAGGCCCTTGTGCTTCTCTTGGAAGTTGCCGCTGAACGCGGCTTGCACGTTCGCGACGCGGGTCGAGAGCACGCTGTCGGTGCCGTCGATGTCTTCCGGCCGCACCAGGCCCGTGATGTGCAGCGTCTGGCGCTCGCCGTTCACCGAGAGGAGCTGGTCGCCGGCGATCCGCAGCGCACCGCTGGGCAGCACGTCGGTGACCTGCGCTTCCATGGTGCTGACGAAGGTGTTCTGACCCGACTGGGTCTTGGCGGACTGCGTCTGGCGCCCGCCCTGCAAGCCCGCGCCCAGGCGCAGCAGCGAGACGTTGGCCAGACCCGTGCCCTGCCCCAGCCCCAGGTTGTAGGAGTTGTTGACGCTGCTGACGTCCGAGCTCGTGCTGTTGACGTTGAAGTTGAAGACCACTTGCACCAGGTCGCCGACCTGCTGCGCCTTGTGGTCGGCGCCCAGGCGCATGG
>JASLGJ010000371.1 GCA_030150085.1 Candidatus Elarobacter sp.
CGTTGACGTTGCCCGAGCCTTCCCAGATCGAGTTGACCGGAGCCTCGCGGTACAGGCGCGGCATGATGCTCTCCTCGACGTAGCCGTTGCCGCCCAGGCACTCCATCGCCTCGCCGGTCATGACCGGCCCGCGCTTGCAGACCCAGTACTTGCCCAGCGCGATCCCGAGCCGCGCGAAGGCCGCCTCGCGCTCGTCGCGCCCGCCGTCGTCGACCGCGCGCGCCAGGCGCAGCAGCAGCGTCGTCGCCGCTTCCGATTCGAGCGCGAGGTCGGCCAGCACGTTGCGCATGAGCGGCTGGTCGACCAGGAGCGCACCGAACGCGCGCCGGTGCCGGGCGTGGTGCGCGGCCTGCGCGAAGGCCTGGCGCATCAGCGCCGCCGTGCCGCCCACGCAGTCCAGGCGGGTGTGGTTGACCATCTCGATGATGGTCGCGACGCCGCGGCCCTCCTCGCCGACGCGCAGCGCCAAAGCCTGGTCCAGCTCGATCTCGCTCGAGGCGTTGGAGCGGTTGCCGAGCTTGTCCTTGAGGCGCTGGATGCGCAGCGCGTTGCGCGTGCCGTCGGGCAGCACGCGCGGGAGCAGAAAGCAGGTCAGCCCCGCCGGGGCCTGCGCGAGCACCAGGAACGCATCCGACATCGGTGCCGAGCAGAACCACTTGTGACCGGTCAGCGCGTAGGTGTCGCCGTCGAACGGCTCGGCCCGGGTGGTGTTGGCGCGCACGTCCGAGCCGCCTTGCTTCTCGGTCATCGCCATCCCGCACAGCGCGCCGCGCTTGGCGCGCAGCGGCTTGAGCACCGGCTCGTACGTGGTCGAGGTGAGCACCGGCTCGAACAGCGCGGCCAGATCGGGCCGCCGGCGCAGCACCGGAATGGAGGCGTACGTCATCGAGATCGGGCAGCCGTGCCCGGACTCCACTTGCGACCAGACCAGGAACTTCGCCGCCCGCGCGACGTGCGCGCCCGGGCGCGGCGCGCGCCACGGCTCGCCGTGCAGCCCGTGCGAGACCGCGACCTCCATCAGCCGGTGCCAGCTCGGGTGAAAGGCGACCTCGTCGATCCGGTTGCCGTAGCGGTCGTGCGTGCGCAGCTCGGGCTCGTTGCGGTTGGCCTCGAACCCCCAGGCGATCGCCTCCTCCGAGCCGGCCAGCGTGCCGAGCGCGCGCAGCGCCGGCTCGTCCCAGCCCGCCCCCTCGCGCCGCACCCCCTCCAGCAGCGCGACGTCCCGTCCGGCAACGTCGTAGCCCGCCAGCGGCGGAGCCTGGTTCGTCACCTCGTGCGTGTCGTGCCGGGGCCGGTCGATCGTGTCCATGCGAAGCCTCCGCCCCAGCGGTTCGGCGGAACGCACGCGGACCCCGGTAGAGGATTTCGCGCCGGCGGCTCGGACCGAGCGGCATATGAGCATGCTGTGGGCGCGGCAGGGCGACGGGCGGCTCGTGAACGCCGACGAGGTGGCGGCGGGGCTTGGGCCGGACGATCCGCACCCGCGCGGGTTCGTCTGCGCTTCGGCGGCGTGCCAGGCGCGGCTGACGTTCTACCACGAGCACCCGCAAGGCGACACCGTCATTCCGCCGCACTTCCAGCTGACCGCGCTGGGGGCGGGGCAGACGGCGCGGCACGACGAGGGCTGCGAGGTCGAGGACGGGTCGTGGATGACGCCGACCGGCGAGCAGCCCGGACCCGCGCCACGCACCCGGCCGCGCCGCCTGCGGCTGGAGGAACGCGTCCACCGGCTCGCGCTGCGCCGCTCGCCCGACCCGCACGCGGTCGTGGCCGACTCGCATGCGAGTGCGCCCGACGACGCGCCTGAGCCGGTGCGCGCGGAGATCGGCACTCGTCCGGGACCGGGACCCGGCAGCGCGGCGGACCGTGCGCGGCGGCTGACCTCGGCGTCCGCGGTGGGGCAGCGGCACCGCGAGATTCGCGAGGACGACGACGGCGCGGTGGTGCTGTTCAGCGGGCGCGAGGTGCTGTGGCGCAACTTCGTCTACGAGCCGCACCGCTACGGCGAGATGGTGGAACGGTTCCGGTTCTTCGGCACGCCGCCGCACCGGGTCGCGCTGATCGTGCGCCCGGTGGGTGTGGATCGTCGCGAGGACGGCTGGTGGCGCCTCAAGTGCGCCCCGTTCTGGTTTTACCCGGACGACGACGTCGCGGTGCCGATGCTCGTCACGCAGCGGCGCGAGCTGTTCGGCGAGCTGGACTTCGAGCGGCTCTACGTCGCGCTGGTGGAGTTGACGATCCGCCAGTACGAGCGCGACTACGACGATGGCGACGACCCGTTCCAGGCGACGTACCTCTTCGGCACCGTCGCCGACCCGGCCGACTTCGGTCCCTTCGAAACCGTCGAGGAGTACGCCGACTTCCAAGCCCGCGCCGCGGACGAAGCTGCATAGAGCGGCAGTTGTCGGCTGCGAAGGAGCCTTGAGGCGGAGGGTGACGGCAAGGCGTGTTCGCCGAGGTCGCAGGGGCGGCGGCAGCGTACGCTGTCGCATGGCACGCCGGACGGGCATTACGATCACCGAGTTGCAGGAGCAGATCTTCGCGCGGGAGGGCTTCCGCGTCTCGTTCGAGCGCCTGGGCGCGAGCGACGACCCGCTCCGGCCCTATGACTACCCGGTGATGGCGCCCAACGGCTGGAAGGTCTCCGACTGGCAGCGCATCCGCCTCGCCGCCTACGTGCTGGCCTTCCGCGGCGTGACCGTCTACCGCGGCGACCAGAAGCCGATCGGCCGCGACCTCACGCTCGGGCACCTGCGCGACAGCTACTACCAAGCCGAGTACGGCACGCTCGCGCCCGATGTGGCCGAGGTGCCGAAGCGCTGAGTAACTCGTCGCGGTGCGCGGCAAGCGGTGACCGGTACGGCGAGGCGGGACCGTGCTGCCGACGGCGTGATTGCCTGAGGTCACCGCTGAATCCGTAAGCGCTCCGTAAGCCGCCTCGTTAGCGCGCGGTAAGTCCGGCTTGCGAGAGTAGGACGAGGCGGACCCGGCTGCCCGTTCGGTCCATGCCTTCCGCAACGAGGTGTACACCATGTCCCATTGCATCGGGACGGTGCAAACCGTCACGCCCACCGTCTCGATCGGGCCCGATTCGGGCGCGGCGCCCAGCTCGCCGAACGTCTGGACCGTCGATTTCGCCTATACGCCGGCACCGACCGGGACGAAGTTCGTCATCCTCCACTTCTCGGGGGCGAGCTTCCCGGCCGCAAATCGGCTCGAGGTCGACCTCGGTTACGATACGGACGTCTTCACCGCGAGCGACGGTGCCGATCTGTGGACGCGCCCGATCAACGTCTACGCGGTCGGCCCTAGCGTCACGATCCGCTACGTCACCAACGGTGCGGCAACCGGCGGCGTCACGCTGGACAAGTACGGCCGCGGCGAGCGGCACGCGGGCGAACAGGACCCGAGCGCGCTCTCGAACAGCGACCCGTTCCAGGGCGACGCGACGTATACCGAGCCGATCTACGACCCGTTTCGGTTCTGCCACACGCCGCCGAACTGGGAGAACGTCGAGTGCGTTCCCGTCACGGACTTCCGGCTGCCACTCTCGCGCAGCGTCGGGATGGTCGTGATGATCTCACCTTCGGAGATCATGGCGGGCGACATCGTATCGTCGTGCTCGGTCACCCTGATCGACACCGACATCGTGCTCACCGCCGGGCACTGTTTCGAGGCGACCGGCACCGATGCGCACACTGCCTCGGTGATCTTCGACTACGACACGCAGTGCGGCGGCGCGCGGCCCGCCGGCTACGCGGGACGGTTCGTCAAAGTCGACAAGCAGCTCGCATGGCGCTTCGACGGCGGCTTGGACTACTGCGTCATGCGCCTCAAGTCGCCGCCGGGCCTCACGCCGATCACGCCGCGCACCGACATTCCGGCCGTCGGCGAGCAGGTCTTCGGCGTCCATCATCCCAACGGCGCGGTGAAGAAGCTCTCCACGCCGCATCCCGGTTTCGCCACCGTCCTGTCGAGCGGCGCGTCCGCGATCGGCGTCGATCTCGACGTCTCGGGCGGCAGCTCGGGTTCGGGCTTGTTCGATACGTCGGGCCGCATCACCGGCGTGCTGTCGGTCGGCAGCGCGTGCTCGTTGTCGTACTTTCCGACCGGCTCGATCCTCAAGGACATCGCGTCGCCGCCGAGCGCGCCACCGACCACGCGCGACGTGGTGATCGTGTTCGACCGCTCCGGCAGCATGTCGCTCGATGCCGGCACGGGCCGCACCAAGATGGAGGAAGCGCGCGACGCCGCTTCGCTGTTCGTGCAGCTCGTGCGAACCGGAACCGGCAATCGCGTGGGACTCGTCTCGTTCAGCACCGCCGCCAGCTCGCCGGCGGATTTTCCGATCGCGCCCGCGACGGCTGCCGACAAGCTCGCGCTGGTCGGACCGGTGCCGTACACGACGGGGATCGTCGGCGCCCTGGCGCCTAGCGGTTCGACCACGATCGGCGGCGGCCTGGAAGCCGGACAGGCGCAGTTCCCGGTGTCCACCGGTAACCCGCGCTCCATCCTGCTGCTCACCGACGGCTTGCAGAACACGCCGCCGATGATCGCCGACGCCGGCCCGCTCAGCGGCATCGGCATCGACGTGATCGGGTTCGGCACCGAGGCGAACCTCGACGGTGCGCTTCTGACCGACCTGGCGAACGCGCACGACGGTCTCTACCACCGCGCCGGCGATCCGCTCGCACTGCGCAAGTTCTTCGCGCTGGCGTTCGGCACGATCTTCGAGGCCGGAGCGCTGATGGATCCCGACTACGTGCTGCCCAAGGGCGATGCCGAGTCCGCGCCGATCCCGTTCCGCGTCTGCGGCGAAGAGACCGTCACCATCGTCGCGGGCTGGGACGATCCGGCGGGCGACCTCTCGCTCAGCGTCACGACGCCCGGCGGCTCGACGATCACCGCGGCGTCCGCAGGAACCGAGTCGTCGACCGGTCTGACGTGGACGTTCTTGCGCATCCCGCTGCCGCACGGCGGAGAGCGCGACGGCCAATGGAACGCCGTGGTGGTTCGGCCGCGGGGCGGCGGTGAATTTCCGGCGCCCTTGCCCGAGCTGAACTTCTTCGTCAGCGTCATCGCAAGCGGCGGCCCGGCCCTCACCCGCTTTCCGCAGCCGCGCAAACCGTACTACACCGGCGACACGATCAACCCGCTGGTGACCATCCGCTATCCGCAAGCCGGCGGGTGGCCCGACGGTACGAAGGTTCGGCTCACCGTGACGCGTCCCGACAAGAGCGTCGGCACGATCCTTGCGCGCAGCGGGCTGGGTCCGCCGACGACACGCGACGCCGACACGATCCCCGCGCGCCAGTCGACGCTGCTCGCGCTGGAACAGCCCGGAAAGCCGGTCGTCACCTACGTCGATCAAAGCTTCGAGCTGCTCGACGACGCCGCGCACAACACCGGTTTCTTCGAAGACAGCGGCGTCTTCGGCAACCCGATGAGCGACCTGCTGACCGTCGAGGGAAACTACACCTTTCACGCCGTCGCGACGTACGGCACCGGCTGCGTCTCGACGCGCGAGGTCTCCTGGGCGCTGCATGTCGACGTCGGAATCGACCCGTCGAAGACGACGGTGACGACGAGCACCGCCAGCACCAACCCAAACGGCACGGTGAGCGGAACGATCACCGTCACGCCGACCGATCAGTACGGCAACCAGGTCGGTCCCGGACGAGTCGGCGGCTTCACCGTGACGGCCGGGGCCGGCACGACCGTCACCGGGCCCGGCACGGACAACGGCGACGGCTCGTACACCTACCCTGTCGTCTGGGACCCGAACGCGGGTCCACCGAGCGTGATCGTGACCCAGCCCGGCAGACCGCCGGTCGTCGTTGCGCCGCCCCCGTCCGGCAAGCCCGCGCCCAAGCCCGGCGGCTGCGCGAACCAGCTCGGGCTGCTGTGGCTCGTGCTGTTGCTCGCGGCTCTCGTGATCTTGCTGGTCGTGCTGCTGATCCTCAAGCCGTAGCGATCACGGCGCGAGGTGCCGCCGCAATCGCTCTCACTCGTTCGTCACCACCCGGCATGCGTCCACCGGAACCGCGAGCCGCACCGCGCTGCCGACGGCGTGGTCGTCCTGCGGCGGTGCCGAGACGCGGACCTGCGCGTCGCCGACCGCGACCAGGTAGTCGCGCGCGTCGCCGAGGTAGGTCTGGCGCACGATGCGGCCCACGAGGTGATTGGCGCCGTTCTCGTCGTAGCCGGCCGCCGTATCGCCGTCCGCCGCGGGCGTGAGGCGCAGCTCGTGCGGGCGCACGCACAGGGTCACCGGGCCGGCGCCCGGACCGTCGGCGTCCTCGCGCACGCGCAGGCGCACCCCGCCGAGTTCGGCTACACCGGGGGCGATCAGGGTCGCGGCCAGGGTGTTGGTACGGCCGATGAAGGTCGCGACGAAGCTCGAGGCCGGGCGCTCGTAGATGTCGCGCGCGGTCCCGACCTGCGCGATGCGGCCGAGCTGCATGATCGCGATGCGGTCGGCGGCGACCATCGCCTCGGCCTGGTCGTGGGTGACGTAGACCATCGTGATCCCGGTCGTGTCGTGCACGCGCCGGATCTCGAAGCGCATCTCCTCGCGCAGGTTGGCGTCGAGGTTCGAGAGCGGCTCGTCGAGCAGCAGCGTCTCCGGCTCGACCACCACCGCGCGGGCCAGCGCGACGCGCTGCTGCTGCCCGCCCGAGAGCTCGTTGGGGTAGCGCTGGGCGAGGTCGGTCAGGCGCACGCTCTGCAGCACGCGCCGCACCCGGTCCTCGATCTCGCTCCGGCCCAGCTTCTGCACGCGCAGGCCGTAGGCGACGTTCTCGAAGACCGTCTTGTGCGGCCACACCGCGTAGCTCTGGAAGATCAGCGACATCCGGCGCCGCTCGGGCGGCACCACCGCCTTGGCTGACGACACGACGCGCTCGCCGACCGCGATCGTGCCCGCGTCGGGCTTGAGGAAGCCGGCCAGCAGCTGCAGCGTCGTGGTCTTGCCGCAGCCGGAGGGTCCGACCAGCGCCATCACCTCGCCGTCGGCGATGGCGAGGTCGATGCCGTCCACGGCCCGGCCCGCTTTGCTGCCGGGGTAGCCCTTCGCGAGGCCGACGATGTCGATTCGTGCCATCAGGTTCTCCGGGAGTCCATGAAGTCGCGCCCCAGGAAGCGGTAGGCGACCGTGACGATCGCCAGCGTGATCGCCAGGATCACCACCGCCAGGGTCGCGACCGCCTCGTAGTTGCCGGCGTCGGTGAAGTCGTAGATCTGGGTCGTCATCGTCGCGGTGCGCGGGGTGAACAGGAAGATCGCCGAGCTCAGCTCGCGGATCGCGGGGATGAACACCAAGAGCCAGCTCGCCAGGATGCCCCGCCGCAGCAGCGGCGCGGTGATCGTGAACAGGGCGCGCAGGCGGGTCGCGCCCAGCGTGCGGGCGGCGTTCTCCAGGTCGGCCCCAACCGAGCCGATCATCGTGTTCAGGTTGGAGTACGCGATCGGCAGGAAGCGGGTGGTGAAGGCCACGATCAGGATCGCCGCGGTGCCGTAGAGCAGGAGCGGCGGGTGCGAGTACGCCGCGAAGATGCCGATCGCGAGCACGATCCCCGGCACGACGAAGGGCGCCATGCAGATGAAGCCCAGCACCGCGGAACCGGGGAACAGCTTGCGGTTGGTGATGTAGGCGACCAGGAACGCGATCAGCGTCGCGGCCGTCGCGGCGGTGGCGCCGTAGGCCAGGCTGTGGCCGATCGCGCCGCGCGTCGCGGCGTTGTCGAAGATCGCCCAGTAGTACCAGTAGAAGGTGAAGTTCGCCCCGACCGGCCCCTCGTGCCAGGCGCGCGAGAACGAGGCCGCCAGCAGGGTCAGGTACGGCAGCGCCACCGAGCACAGCGGCAGGAGCAGCGCCGCGCCCAGCAGCGGCCAGCGCCACGGGCCGAGCGCGACCAAGCGCCGCCGCCCGCCCTTGCCGCCCACGACGGCGTACTTCTTGCGGCCCAGGATGCGGCGCTGCAGCAGCAAGAGCCCGATCGTCACCCCGAGCAGCGGCATGGCGTAGGCCGCGGCCAGCTCGGTGCGCACCGGGAACTGGAAGAAGAGGTAGAGCTGGGTCGTGACGACCTGCGTGCGGGCCGGGATCAGCAAGAACGCCGGCGCGCCGAACTCCGCCAGCGCCTCGAGGAACGACATGATGAAGCCGCCGATGATCGCCGGCGCGACCAGCGGCAGGGTGATCGAGGTCATGGTGCGCCAGGCCGACGCGCCCAGCGTCGACGAGGCGTCCTCGAGGTCGACCGGCAGCAGCTCCAGCGCGCCGGCCACGAACGTGAACGTGTAGGGCACGTTGTAGAGCGCCATCACGAAGATCGCGCCGAACAGCGAGTAGATGTTGAGCGGGCCGTGCGCGGCGTGGGTCAGCGTCGTGTACGCCCGGTTGAGCCAGCCGCTGTTGGGCGCGGCGAGCAGAATCCAGGCCTCCGCGCCGATGAACGAGGGCGTGACGAAGGCCGCGGTGATCAGCGCGCGCAGCGCCGGGCGGCCGGGCAGGTCGGTGCGCGCGATCAGCCAGGCCAGCGGCGTGCCGAGCAGCACCGCGATGGCCGCCACCGAGACGGCCAGGATCAGCGAGTTGACGATCGGCCGCAGGTAGATCGAGGTGGTGAAGGCCTCGACGTAGTTGTGCAGGGTGAGCGCACCCGTCTCGGGCCGCTGCACGCTCATCACGAGCAGCCACCCCAGCGGGACCACCACCAGCAGCGCGAGCACCAGCGCCGCGCCGGCGAACAGCAGCGGCCCGGCGTCGAAGCCGCGCGCCGTCTCGGCCCGGCGGGTGACGGCTTCGGTCACGCTAGACGTTGAACGTCTCCCGCCACTTCGCGACCACCTCGGGCACGCCGGCGTTGAGCCGGTCGAGCTTCACCCGGTAGGTCTTGAGCCGGTCCCAGCGGATGCCGCCCGCGGCCGGGACGTCGGTGCGCATCGGCACGTTGAACGTCTTGGCCATGGTCTGCGCGTACTCGCGCGAGTAGTAGAAGTTCATCAGCAGGCGGGCCGCGTTGGGGTGCGGGGCGTCCTTCATCACCGCGACCGGCGCGGTGACCAGCACCGTGTCGTCCTCGGGGAAGGCGATCGCGACGCTCGCGCCCGAGTTCTTCTTGTCCAGCGCCAGGCTGTCGGCGCCCGGTCCCAGGGTCCGCTCACCCGAGACGATGTCGGTCGTGGCGTCGAACACCGAGCGCCCGATCTTGGGCTCGTTGGCGGCGAACTTCTTGAAGTAGGCGTCCCAGCCGTACTTGTCGTTCATGGCGATGACCCAGTTGCCGACGTAGCCGCTGAAGCCGGGGTGGCCGACCGTGAGCTGGCCCTTGTACTTGGGATCGAGCAGGTCGGCCCAGCGGCGCGGCGCCGCCATCTTCTTGGGGTTGTAGTTGATGCACATCAGCGCGATGTCGCCGAGCTGGTAGGCGTCGTCGGGGTCGAGGTGCTGGTACTGCGCGGGGATCTTGTCGATGTCGGCCGGCACGAACGCCGCCAGCGCGTTCTGCTTCTTGAGCAGCGGCATGTGGGCTTCGTCGGTCGAGGCGAACACGTCGACCTGGTGCACGTTGGACTTGAGGTCCTGGGTGAGGCGCTGGAAGAGCACCTGCCCGGTCTGGCGCAGGAGCTGCACGTCGATGCCGGGGTACTTGGTCTTGAACGCGTCGCGCACGCGCTCGGCCGCCTCCTGGGTGTAGTGGCCGGTCCACCAGGTGACCGTGCCCTCTTTCTTGGCCGCGTCGTAGAGCTTGGAGACGTCGGCGTCGGTCAGCTCGTTCTTGCGCCGCGCGAGCGCAAGCGCCGGGTGGCCGGCGACCAGACCTGCCCCGAGCGCGCCGGCCGAGCGGACGAACGTTCCACGAGTCGTCATGGCGATGGATCTCCTCCCAATGCCGCGGCGTAGACCTCGGCGACGTGCAGCGCGCGGCGTTCGGCGCCGTGCGCGATCTGGTGTTTGCAGCTCATTCCGTCGGCCACCACGAGCGTGTCCGCCCCGGCCGCCCGCACCGCGGGCAGCAGGTCGCGCTCGGCCATCTTCATCGAGATCTCGTAGTGCTCGCGCTCGTAGCCGAACGTGCCGGCCATCCCGCAGCACGACGACTCGATGACCTCGGCTTCGAGGCCGGGGACCGCGCGCAGCGCGCGCACGACCGCCGGCATCGCGCCGAAGGCTTTCTGGTGGCAGTGCCCGTGCACCACGGCCTTGCGCGCCAGCGGCCGCAGCGGCGGGTTCCAGCGCCCGGCGTCCAGCTCGCGCGCGACGAACTCCTCGAACAGCAGCGCCGCACCGGCCACCGCGCGCGCCGCGTCGGTCGGCACCAGGGCCAGGAACTCGTCGCGCAGGGTCAGCAGGCAGGACGGCTCGAGGCCGACGACCGGCACCCCGCGCGCGGCGTACGGCGCCAGCGCCGCGATGGTGCGCTCGGCCTCGGCGCGCGCTTCCTTCAGCATCCCCGCGCTCAGGAAGGTCCGCCCGCAGCACAGCGGCCGCGCCCCGTCCGCCGCGCGCACGACCACCGGCGCGTAACCCGCCGCGACCAGCACGCGCTCCGCCGCGCGCGCGGCGTCGGCTTCGAAATAGCGGTTGAACGTGTCGACGAAGAACACGACCTCGCCGTTACGTCTGGGCGTAGCCGCGGCCGAGGCACCCTCCAGCGTCGATTCCACCGACGGACGTTCCGTTGTATGATGGGCGCCGTCGCGGAACGGCTGGGCGTGCCAGCGCGGGAGCGGGCGGCGGGCGGTGAAGCCGCTGACGCCTTCGAGCGCTTTGGCCAAGCCGGGGATGCGGTCGCGCAGGTTCGCCAGCCGCGCGAGCGGGCCGGCGCGGTGGGCGGTGCGCGGCAGCTCGGCCACCATGCGGTCCGCGCGCGGGATGCCGTGCTCGGCGCGGTAGTGGGCCAGGAACTCGATCTTCATCCGCGCCATGTCGACGCCGGTCGGGCACTCGCGCCGGCAGGCCTTGCACGATACGCACAGATCCAGCGCGTCGTACAGCTCCGGCGAGGTGAGCCCGTCCGCGCCGAGCTGGCCGGTCAGCGCCAGGCGCAGCGCGTTCGCGCGCCCGCGCGTGACGTGGTGCTCGTCGTCGGTGACGCGGTACGACGGGCACATCGCGCCGGGCGCGCTCTTGCGGCAGGCGCCGTTGTTGTTGCACATCTCGACCGCGCCGCTGAAGCCGCCCCACTCGCTCCAGTCCAGTTCCGTCTTCAGCGGCAGCGGCGCGTAGCGCGGGCCGTAGCGGAAGTTCGCGCGGTCGTCCATCTTGGGCGCGTCGACGATCTTGCCGGGGTTCAGCGTGCCGGCGGGATCGAACGCGGCCTTGATCTCGCGGAACGCGCCGACGATGCGCGAGCCGAACATCTCCTCGTGGAACTCCGAGCGCACGATCCCGTCGCCGTGCTCGCCGGAGTGCGCGCCGCCGTACGCGCGCACCAGCGCGAACGCCTCCTCGGCGATCGCGCGCAGCTTGCCGATGTCGTCGTCGCGCTTCACGTCGAGCACGGGCCGCACGTGCAGGCACCCGACCGACGCGTGCGCGTAGAACGTGCCGGTCGTGCCGTGGCGGGCGAAGATGTCCGTGAGCCGGTCGGTGTAGTCCGCCAGGTGCTCCAGCGGGACCGCGCAGTCCTCGATGATCGAGACGGGCTTGGCGTCGCCGCGCATCGAGGTCATGATGTTGAGCCCGGCCGCGCGCACCTCCCACACGGCGGCCTGGCCCGGGCCGTCGGTCACCTTCACGACGCCGCCCGGATAGCCGAGCGACGCCATCGTCTCGTCGAGCGCGTCGAGCCGCTCGGCCAGCGGCCTGGGCTCGTCGCCGGCGAACTCCACCAGCAGCAGCGAGCCCGGCTCGCCGCGCACGTACGCCGTCATCGTCGGCGCGAACGCCGCGATGCCGCGCGACAGCTCGATCATCGTGCGGTCGACCAGCTCGACCGCGACCGGGTCCAGCGCGACCAGCGCCTGCGTCGCGCGCATCGCGGCGCTCAGGCTGGGGAAGTGGCAGATGCCCAGCGCCTTCGCGCGCGGGAGCGGCTGCAGCGCCAGGTCGATCTCGGTGAAGTACGCCAGCGTGCCCTCGGAGCCGACCAGCAACCGCGCCATGTTGTGCGCGCCGGGCCGCACGCTCTGGATCGCGTAGCCGCCGACGTGGCGCTGCACCTTGGGAATGCGCGCGTCGATCTCGCCCGCCTCGCGCGCGGCGATCGCGCGCACGCGCGCGACCAGCTCGCGGTAGCGCGCCGGCTCCAGCGCGCCGAGGTCGCCGGTCTCGCCGAAGTACGCGCGCGTGCCGTCGGCCAGCACGGCGTCGATGCCCAGCACGTTGTCGGCCATGATGCCGTAGCGGATCGAGCGCGCGCCCGAGCTGTTGTTGGCGGTCATGCCGCCGATCGTGGCGCGGCTGGCCGTCGACGGATCGACCGGGAAGAACAAGCCCTCGCGCGCGAGCGCGCGGTTGAGCGCGTCGAGCACGATCCCGGGCTGCACGCGCGCGCGCCGCGCCGCCGTGTCGAGCGAGACGATCGAGCGCAGGTGCTTGCTGACGTCCACGATCAAGCCGTGGTTCACCGTCTGGCCGCACTGCGAGGTGCCGCCGCCGCGCGGGGTGACCGGCACGCCGTGCTCGCGCGCGATCGCCAGCACGGCCTCGACGTCGGCGGCGGTGCGCGGCACCACCACGCCCAACGGCATCATCTGGTAGATCGAGGCGTCGGTCGCGTACATGCCGCGCGTCGCGCGGTCGAAGTACACCTCGCCCTCGGTTTCCGCGCGCAGCCGGCGCTCGAGCCGCTGGTAGAGCAGCGGCCGCGCGGTCGTCGCCACCCTAGACGCTGGCGAGGGCGGGCGTCCCGGCCGGCGCGGCGAGATAGGCCAGCGCCGGCGTGACGCCGTCGCCCTGCGCCAGGCCCGCGATCCGCAAGCCCATCTGCACGCCGCACAGCGTGCCCGCCAGCATCAGGTCGTTGAACGAGCCGAGGTGGCCGATGCGGAACACGCGGCCCTTCAGCTTGCCCAGCCCCGTGCCCAGCGACATGTCGAACCGTTCGAGGATCAGCGCGCGCAGCGTGTCGGCGTCGGCGCCCTCGGGCACCAGCACGGCGGTCAGCGTGCTGGAGAACTCGCGCGGGTCGAGCGCCAGCACTTCCAGCCCCCAGCCGCGCACCGCGCGCCGCGTCGCCTCGCCGTGGCGCGCGTGGCGGGCGAACACCGCCGGCAGCCCTTCCTCGTGCAGCATGGCGAGCGCTTCGCGCAAGCCGTAGAGCATGTTGGTCGCCGGGGTGTAGGGGAAATAGCCGTCCTTGAAATTGGCCAGGATGTCGTCCCAGGCCCAGTACGAGCGCGGCATGCGCGCCGTGCGCGAAGCGGCCAGCGCCTTCTCGGAAACGGCGTTGAACGACAGCCCCGGCGGCAGCATCAGGCCCTTCTGCGAGCCGGCGACCGTGACGTCGACGCCCCAGGCGTCGTGGCGGTAGTCGATCGAGCCCAGCGACGAGATCGTATCGACCAGGAACAGCGCGGGATGACCGGCGCGGTCGATCGCCGCGCGCACGTCGGCGACCCGGCTGGTGACGCCGGTCGAGGTCTCGTTGTGAACGATCGCGACGGCCTTGATCGCGTGCGCGCGGTCGTCGCCCAGACGCGCTTCGACCGCCGCGGGATCGACGCCGTGGCGCCAGTCGCCCGGGATCAGCTCGACCTCCAAGCCCAGCCGCGCCGCCAGCTTCTGCCACAGCGCCGAGAAATGTCCGGTTTCGAACATGAGCACGCGGTCGCCGGGCGAGAGCGTGTTGACCAGCGCCGCTTCCCACGCGCCCGTTCCCGAGGCCGGATAGATCACGACCGGGCGTTCGGTGCCGAACACCGGGCGGAGCGCGCGGTCGATCTCGCGCCCGAGCGCTCCGAAGGCCGGCCCGCGGTGATCCATCGTGGCGCGGTCGATCGCGCGCAGCACGCGCTCGGGCACGTTGGTCGGCCCGGGAATCTGCAGAAAGTGCACGCCGCTGTGGAACTCGGACAACGCCGCCTCCTCGCGCTCGGGGTGTGGCGGGCGGTATTGCACGCGAGTCGTCAGACTCTTTCCGGCAGGGAACGCGGCGGCGGCGGCCCGATACGTGCGGTCATGGCTGCCGGAGAGACGAATCGCCAGGGCGCGCCGCCGCTGGCGGGCATTCGCGTCGTCGAGGTCGGGAACTTCATGGCGGTCCCGTTCTGCGGGATGCAGCTCGCCGATCTGGGCGCCGAGGTCATCAAGGTGGAGAACCCGCGCGGCGGCGACCTCACCCGCGCGTCGGGCCCGTTCCTGGACGGCGAGAGCTCGAACTTCGTGCGGCTCAACCGCAACAAGCGCAGCGTCGCGCTCGATCTCAAGTCCGAGTCCGGGAAGGCGGCCTTCCGCGCGCTCGCCGCGACGGCCGACGTGGTGATCGAGAACCTGCGCCCCGGCACGATGAACGAACTCGGGCTGGGATACGAGACGCTGCGCGAAGATTCGCCGCGCATCGTCTATCTCGCGGCGACGGGCTTCGGCAGCGACGGCCCGTACGCGCAGCTGGCCGGGCTCGACATCATCGCGCAAGGGATGTCGGGTTTGATGAGCATCACCGGCGAGCCGGGCGGCGCGCCGGTGAAGGTCGGCGTGCCGATCGCCGACCTCACCTGCGCGCTCTACGGCACGATCGCCGTGATCGCCGCGCTGCGCGCGCGCGACCGCGACGGCGTGGGACAGTTCATCGACGTGTCGCTGCTGGAGTCGGCGGTGTCGCTGGCCGTGTGGGAGGCGGGCCGGTATTTCGCGACCGGCGAGGTGCCTCAGCCCAGCGGCTCGGCGCACCAGTCGATCGCGCCCTACCAAGCGGTGCGCGCGGCCGACGGCTGGTTCACCTTCGGGGCGAACTCGCAAGCGCACTGGCTGCGCGTGTGCGCGCTGCTCGGCCTGGACGACCTCGCCGCCGACGAGCGCTTCGCCGACAACGCGCGCCGGCTGGCGAACCGCGTCGAGCTGATCGCGCTGATCGAAGCGGTGACGACGACGCGGCCGACATCGCACTGGTCGAAGCTGATGGGCGACGCGGGCATTCCGTGCGGGCCGATCTGGTCGTTCGACCGCGTCTTCGCCGACCCGCACCTGGCGCAGCGCGGCTTCTTCGCCGACGCGCCGCACGCGACGCTGGGACCGGTGCGCCAGCTCGGCTCGCCGATGCGCTTCTCGCGCACGCCGACGCGGCTCGACAGCGCCGGCCCGCCGCTGGGCGCCGACACCGCCGACGTGCTGCGCGAGCTGGGCCTGGACGCGTGATCCGCGTCGAGCGCCGCGAACGCGGCATCGTCTGGGCGATCTTCGACCGCCCGCAGGCGCGCAACGCGATGACGTTCGCGATGTGGGCCGAGCTGCGCGCGCTCGCCGAACGGCTTGCCGCCGACGAGACGGTGCGCGTGGTGGTGTTCGCCGGCGCCGGCACCGCCGCGTTCGTATCGGGCACGGAGATATCCGAGTTCGGCGCGTTCGCGAGCGCCGGCACCAGCGGCACCGAGGACGATGCAGCCGGCGGCGCTGCCGATGCGGGCGTTGCCTACGAAGCGCGCATGGACGGCGTGATCGCGGCGCTCGAAGCGATCCCGGTGCCGACGATCGCGGCGGTCGGCGGCGCCTGCACGGGAGGCGGCGTGAGCATCGCGGCGGCGTGCGACCTGCGCATCGGCGCACCGGGAACGCGCGTCGGCGTGCCGATCGCGCGCACGCTCGGCAACTGCCTGTCGCTAGCCAACACCGCGCGCGTGGCGGAGCTGATCGGCCTGGACCGGGTGAAGATGCTGCTGCTCACCGGCCGCCTGCTCGACGCGGACGCCGCGTACCGCGCCGGCTTCCTGACCGAACTCGCCCCGAGCGACGACGAGCTCGCCGCACACGTGCAGGCCACTGCGGAACGCCTGACCGAGCTGGCACCGCTGACCCTGCGAGCCACCAAGGAGATGGCCCGCCGCCTGCGCGCCGCCCAGCATCTACCCGCCGACGAAGACCTGATCCGCGCCTGCTACGGCAGCGACGACTTCCGCACCGGCGTCACCGCGTTTCTGGAAAAACGCCGCCCGAACTGGACCGGCCGCTGACCTAGCCTGGTTGCTGAGCTGCGGTATTGCCGTATTGCGGTAAGGATGTAATTCTGATATAGTCACCTTGCCATGGTGGCGCAACCGCGTAAGATTCTCGTTGAAGTCTCCGACCGGGGGACGATCACGCTCCCCAAGCCGTACCGCGATGCGAGCATCTACGAGCTGCGGCCGCGCGAGGGCGGCGGCTTCGAGCTGATCCCGCAGCACACGGTCGATGCGTCCCAGGCGTGGTTTTGGTCGGATCGCTGGCAGAAGATGGAACGCGAAGCCGACGCGGACGTCGCTGCCGGTCGTGTCACGCGATTCTCCACTGCGGACGACTTGCTGAACGAACTGGACCGGCACTGAAGTACGAGCTGACCGAGTCGTTTCTCGCGGACTTCGGCGGGCTGAACGAGCGGGAGAAAACGCTCTTCAAGGCGGCCGTGCGCAAGCTCAACGACGCGTACGAGGCACACCTCGCGTCGGGAAGCTCCAACCGTTTGCAGTGGCCCAAGAATCTCCGCATCAAGGATGTCGAGGGCGCGCCCGGCGTGTGGGAGATGACCTGGTCTTTCAGCGGTCCGGACGGCCGGGCGACGTTCGAGTACGTGCAGATCGAAGGCGAGGCCGCGATCCGCTGGCGGCGGATCGGCGGACACGACGTCTTCAAAGCGCCTTAGCTTCGCTCGCCCGTCAGCGGCGCGCCGCTGAGCCGTTCGTCCAGGCGGGCTCGCACCGTGGGCCATTCGGGGGCGACGATCGAGTACATCACGGTGTCGCGCTGGAAGCCGTCGGGGAGGCGCAGGTGCATGCGCAGGACGCCTTCGCGGACCGCGCCGAGTTTCTCGATGGCGCGCTGCGAGGGGATGTTGCGGGCGTCGCACTTGAGCTGGACGCGCAGCATCCCCAGGCGCTCGAAGGCGTGCGCCAAGAGCGCGCGCTTGGCGGCCGGGTTGACCCAGGTGCCGCGCACCTCGGGCAAGTACCAGGTCCAGCCGATCTCGAGCGTGCGGTCGGCTTCGCTGATCTCGCCGTAGCGGGTCGAGCCGACGATCCGCCCGTCCAACTCGACGACGAACGGCAGCATCGCTCCGGCATCGCGCCCGGCCAGCGCGGCGCGCACGTAGCCGTCGTCGCTGGGCTTGCCCGCGAGATACGGGAACGCGCCGGCGAACGGCCGCGCCGCCGCGGCGATCGGCCCTTCGTCGGCCAGGGTCAGCGGGCGCAGCACGAGCGCGCCGTCGCGCAGGGTCACGGGTTCGAGCACGCGGCGGTCAGCCGCCCTGAACGACGACGCGGCGCTGCGCGGCGCGCCAGATGACCGCGGCCAGCGCGCAGAAGACCGCGAACCAGCCGAGCTGCAGCGCGAAGGCGGCGGGATAGCGCGAGGGCGGGATCGTTCCCAAGTAGATCAGCAGCGGCGTCGAGTACACCGCCGCGAACGGCAGCGCCAGCACGATCTTCTGCAGCGCGCCGGGGAAGAACACGAGCGGGATGATCTGGCCGCCGAGCAGGTCGCTGATCCAGCGCACCATCGCCTGCACCGCGAACGTCTCGAGCGTCCAGAACGCGACCAGGTTCATGCAGAAGTTGAGCGCGAAATTGACCAGGTACCCCAGCACGAAGCTCAGCGCGAACGCGGCCAGCACCGGCGGCGCGGGCACGTCGATCCGCACGATGAGCAGCGAGAGCACCAGCGCCGGCACGATCATCACCGCGTGCAGCAGCGTCATGCCCACGCCGTCGCTGAAGAAGTAGAGCGGGAGCGAGATCGGCTTCATCAGGTCGGTGGCGATCGTGCCCTCGCGCACCTTGTCGCGGATCGAGCGCGTGCCGTCGATCTCCAGCACCAGCGACATCAGCAGCGCGACCGTGGTGTAGGTCAGCACCGCGTGCAGCGGCACCCCGGCCGGCGCGGCGTTCTGCGCGTAGAGCGCGTCCCACACCGACTTCATCAAGTACAGCCGCAGCAGCAGCGAGCCGACGTTGGTGAAGACCTCCATCCGGTAGGTCGCCTCGCGCGAGAACGCTTTCGAGGCGAAGGCCGTGTAGGGAGCGGCGAGCGCGGCGAACGTCACGCGGCGCTGTAGCCTTCGACGTAGATGCGGCGGATGATCGACTCCAGCTCCGGCTCCTCGATGGTGAGGTCCTTGATGCCGTAGCGCTCTGCGACGCTGCGGATCAGCGCCTCGGCCGAGACCGCGTCGCGCTCGAAGCGCAGGCGTACCACCTCGCCCTCGTGAGAGACCAGCTCCGCGCCGGGGACGTCGACGTCGGGCGAGGGCCGCGAGAGCGTCACGACCAGCGTCCGCTGCGTGCCGTAGCGGTCGCGCAAGTGCTCGATCTCGCCGTCGTAGACCAGCGTGCCCTTGTCGATCAGGACGATGCGGCGGCACAGCCGCTCGACGTCGGCCAAGTCGTGCGTGGTCAGGATGAACGTGGTGCCGCGCTCGCGGTTCACCTCGGCGACGAACTCGCGGATCGCCTCCTTCGCCACCAGATCGAGCCCGATCGTCGGCTCGTCGAGGAACACCACGCGCGGGTCGTGCATCATCGCCGCCGCGAAGTCGCCGCGCATCCGCTGGCCGAGCGACAGCTGGCGCACCGGCGTCCGCAGGAACGGCCCCATGTCGAGCACCTCGGTGAAGTGCTTCAGGTTGCTGCGGTAGCGCTCGGCGGAGACGCCGTAGATCGCGCGCAGCAGCTCGAACGACTCGATCAGCGGCAGGTCCCAGTAGAGCTGCGAGCGCTGGCCGAACACGACGCCGATGTTGCGGGCGTTGGCCTTGCGCCGCTCGTGCGGCACCAGCCCGGCGACCTTGATCGTGCCCGACGTCGGCACCAGGATGCCCGTCAGCATCTTGATCGTGGTCGACTTGCCGGCCCCGTTGGGGCCGATGTAGCCGACCAGCTCGCCCTCCTCGAGCGACATGGTGACGCCTTCGACGGCGACCTTGTCCTCGTAGTCCCGCGAGAAGAGCGTCCGCAGCGTCCCGGCCACTCCGGGCTGCCGCACGAGCGAGCGGAAGACCTTGCGGAGCTCCCGCGTCTCTATGATCGGCATATATCGATATAGGTTCGGCGCTACACCCGTTTCGCCATGCGGACGATGCCCAAGGTCTCGCCGTTGGGCATCACGGTGTCCGCTCGCTCGATCGCCGCGTAGCCGTGGCGCTCGTAGAACGGCACCCCGGTCAGGGTGGCCCCCATCTCCAGGCGGGTGAAGCCGGCCTCGGTCGCGCCGCGCTCGCAGGCGGCCAGGATCAGGCTGCCGATCCCGCCCCGCGCTCGCGCCGGGGCGACGAAGAAGGCCCGGATCTTCGCCGCGTCGCGGGCCGGGTCGAGCAGGTCGTCGTCGCGCCCGGCGAACGCGTCGCCGCCGTAGAGGGTGGCGTGGCGGCTCCAGCCGCCGCAGCCGACGATCTCCGGCGGCTCGCCCGTCTCGGCCACGAAGTAGGTGCCGTCCGCGATGAGCTGGCTGTCGACGCCGTAGACGGACGCCAGCGCCCCCTCGATCTGGGCCGGCGTGTAGTCCGGCGTGTGCAGAACCCGCACGGACGCCTCGATCAGCGCCCGCAGCGCGGGGACGTCGGCCGGCACGGCGGGCCGGATGCGGATGTCCATTGGCGGGCAGTTCTTTGGCCCGGGCCGCGGCCGCCTTCGGGCGAGCGCCCACTCGGTGGTCGATCTGCCTGGCGGCTCAAGGGGATTGCGGCGGGCGACGGGGGAGAAAGTAGACCGTGACCGCCTCGGCCGTGACCGCTCCCCGAACGTCCCGCATCCCCGTCGCGCTGGTCGTGGCCGCGCTGGGCATCGTGTTCGGGGACATCGGCACCAGCCCGCTCTACACGCTGCGCACCTGTTTCCTCATGGCGGGCGCGAAGCCGGACCTGCACAACGTGCTGGGCATCTGCTCGCTGCTGTTCTGGGCCCTGGCGCTGGTGGTGTGCCTGAAGTACGTCGGGTTCATCATGCGGGTCAACCACGAGGGCGAGGGCGGCATCCTCGCCCTGCTGGCGCTGGCCTCGCCGCCGCGCCCCTTCGGCGCGCTGATCGGCGCCGGCGTGCTGACCACCGTGCTGATCATCGGCTCGACGATGCTGCTCGGCGACGGCGTGATCACGCCGGCGATCTCGGTGCTCTCCGCGGTCGAGGGCATCAGCCTCGTCTCGTCGGCGTTCCAGCCCTACGTCGTGCCGATCGCGCTGGTCGTGATCGTGGCGTTCTTCGCGCTCCAGCGCGCGGGCACCGAGGGCGTCGGGCGGCTCTTCGGGCCGGTGATGTTCGTCTGGTTCGTGGTGATCGGCGTGCTCGGGCTGTTCCCGATCCTGGCCCATCCCGAGGTGTTCGCGGCGCTCAACCCGGTCCACGCGGTCGCCTACGCGGCCCGCAACGGCTGGACGGGCTTCACCATCCTGGGCGGCGTGGTGCTGGCGATCACCGGCGTCGAGGCGCTCTACGCCGACCTCTCGCACTTCGGCTACAAGCCGATTGCGCTGGGCTGGTACCTGCTGGTCTTCCCCTCGCTGGTGCTCAACTATTTCGGCCAGGGCGCGAAGCTGCTGGCCGATCCGGCGGCGCTCGAGAACCCGTTCTTCACGCTCGCCCCGACCTGGGCGCTGGTGCCGCTGGTGGTGCTCGCGACGATCGCGACCGTGATCGCCTCGCAGGCCCTGATCTCGGGCACCTTCACGCTGGTCGAGCAGGCCATCGCGCTCAACCTCGCGCCGCGCGTGCTGGTCCGCCACACCTCGCACCACCACAAGGGCCAGGTCTACGTACCCTCGATCAACCGCCTGCTGGCGGTCGGCTGCGCGCTGCTGGTGATCACCTTCGGCTCCAGCGCGCGGCTGGCGTCGGCCTACGGGCTGGCGCTGACGGGCACCATGCTCTGCACCTCGATCGCGTTCTACGTCGTCACCACGCGCGTGCTGGGCTGGCCCAAGCGCTTCACCGCCCCGCTGGTGGCGCTGTTCCTCACGATCGACCTGAGCTTCGTGATCGCCTCGCTGCCCAAGGTCCCCGGCGGCGGCTACATTCCGCTGGGCATCAGCTTGGTGGTGGTGACGATGAGCCTGACCTGGCTCGAAGGCCGCCGCAAGCTGACCCGCGAGCTCGCGGCTCAGCAGACGCCCGTCGACGAGGTGATCGACAAGCTGCCCAGCGGCGTGGGCAGCAGCAACGGCACGATGGTGTTCCTCACCCCCGACCCGCGCGGCGTGCCGTTCCTGGCCCGCCACCGCTGGGTGCGCGACCGCGTGCTCGAGGAGCGGATCGTGCTGCTCAACATCGCGCGCGCCGGCACGCCCTATCTCGACAGCGAGACCGAGCGGGTCTTCGTCGAGCGCCTCTCGCTGCGGCTGATTCGCGTCACCGCCCGCTTCGGCTACATGGAGATGCCCCGCATCGACCCGATCCTGCGCGCGTGCGGCGCGTTCGGGCTCGATCTCGACCGCGACGACACCTCGTTTTTCTACGCCGACCCCAAGATCGTGCCGGCCGCGAACGGCAAGGGAATGCCCGGCTGGCGCCGCGAGCTGTTCGTCACCCTGCAGCGCAACGCGCGCCCGCTGCCCGACGACTTGCGCATTCGCGCGGAGCGTCGAATCGAGCTTGGGGTAACCGTGGAGTTGTGAAGTCATCGCCCCCCGGCGCGACCGCGGCGCGCCGGGCCGCCGAACCAAGCATCGCCCGCCTGCGCTCGTCCGAGCCGGGCCCGACCGACCCCAACGCCGGTCTGCCGGTGCTCTCGCTGGCCGCGCTGGGGGTGGTGTTCGGCGACATCGGGACCAGCCCGCTCTACGCCTACAAGCAGTGCTTCGGCAGCGGCCGCGGCTTCGCGCCGACGCCCGAGAACGTGCTGGGCATCCTCTCGCTGATCACCTGGGCGCTGATCCTGGTCGTGTGCGTCAAGTACGCCTCGGTGGTGCTGCGCGCCGACAACGACGGCGAGGGCGGCACCTTCGCGCTGCTCGCGCAGGTGCGGCCCGGCACTCGGACCGGCATCCCCGCGCCGCTGAGCGTGCTCGCGCTGGTGCTGCTGTTCGCGGCGGGCATGGTCTTCGGCGACGGCATGATCACGCCGGCGATCTCCGTGCTCTCGGCGGTCGAGGGGCTGGCGGTCGCCACGCCCGCCGCCGCGCCGTTCGTCGTGCCGATCACGATCGGCATCCTGATCGGGCTGTTCGCGGTGCAGTCGCGCGGCGCGGGCAAGATCGGCGCGGTCTTCGGCCCGGTGATGCTGGTGTGGTTCGCCGTGCTGGCAATCGCGGGCGCGGCGGCGATCGCGCACGACCCGCGCGTGCTCTTCGCGTTGAATCCCGCGCACGCGGTCGGCTTCGTGGCGCGCAACGGCTGGTTCTCGGTGCTGGTGCTGGGTGCGGTGGTGCTGTGCGTGACCGGGGTCGAGGCGATGTACGCCGACCTCGCGCACTTCGGGCGCCGGCCGATCTGGCTGGCCTGGTACGCCGCCGTCTTTCCGGCGCTGCTGCTCAACTACTACGGCCAAGGCGCGCTCACGCTGGTCGACCCGGGCAAGCTCGCCAACCCGTTCTACGGGCTGTTCCCGGCCTGGTCGCTGGCGCCGATGATCGCGCTGGCGACCGCCGCGACCGTGATCGCCTCGCAGGCGCTGATCTCGGGCGCGTACTCGCTCACCCAGCAGGCGGTGCAGCTCGGCTACCTGCCGCGGCTCAAGATTGTGCACACCTCGAAATCGGTCGAGGGCCAGATCTACATGCCGTTCGTCACGATCGCGCTGGCCGTCGCCTGCGTGGCGCTGGTGCTGGCGTTCCGCAGCTCCGACCGGCTGGGCACGGCCTACGGCCTGGCCGTGACGATGACGATGCTGGCCGACTCCATCGCGATCGGCTGGGTGCTGCGCAACCGCTGGAACTGGCCGCTCGCCGCGATCGTGCCGCTGATCGCGCTGTTCGTGACGATCGACGGCGCGTTCCTGATCGGCAACCTGCCCAAGCTGCTCGAGGGCGGCTACGTGCCGCTGGGCATCGCGGTCGCGATCTTCACGCTGTTCACGACTTGGGTCGCGGGCCGGCGCCGTTTGGCCCTCGCGCTCTCGGAGCTCTCGACGCCGATCGAGGACTTCATCGCGGAGGTCGGCGACACGCCGGCCAGCGCGGCCGACTCCACCGCGATCTTCCTGACGCCGCACCCCGACGGCATCCCGTTCATCCTGCGCCATCACTGGCTCAAGTCGCGCATGCTGCACGAGGAGGTCGTGCTGCTGACGATCCTGAGCGTGCGCCGCCCCTACGTCAACCCGGCCGAGCGCGTGCGGATCGAGCAGATCGTCCCGCGCCTGACCCGCGTCACCGCGCACTACGGCTTCATGGAGACGCCCAGCGTGGACGACATCTGGGCCCGCTGCCGTCCCGCCGTGCCGCCCGAGATCGACCTGACCGAGGCGGACTACTTCCTGGCCCGCCCGCGCATCGTGCCGCGCGAGGGCCGGCACGCGTTCTCGGGCTGGCGGCGCTGGCTGCTGGGCTACATGATGCGCAACGCCAACCCGTTCACCGACTCGATCGGCATCCCGCCCGACCGCATCGTCGAGTTCAGCGTCCCGCTGCGCGTCTAGCCGCCCGTCGTCCGCGCGGCGAAGCGCAAGCGCACGTAGTCCGCGCTCCAGCGGCCGCCGCGGTCGCGCAACGAGGGCGCGAGCAGCGCCGCGGCTTCGTCGAGCAGCGCGCCGCTCTCGCCGCCGGGCACGCCCGCCAAGAACGGGCCGGCGAAGGTGTCGAGCCAGCCGCGCATCCCGGTCGGCAGCGGCGTCGGGCGCGGGATCAGCGCGATGAACTCGACCGCGAAGCCGTGCGCCGCGAGCTTGGCGGCGTACTCCTCGGCGGTCGGGAAGTACCACGGCACCTTCCCCGCGATGCCGCGCGCCGCGAGCGCCGCCAGCAGCGCGGTGCAGATCGCCGCGACGTTGCCGAAGCCGCCGAACTCGCCCACGAACCGCCCGCCGGGCCGCAGCGCGCGGCGCACCCCGGCCAGCACCGCGTCGGGCTGCGGCATCCAGTGCAGCGCCGCGTTGGAGAAGACCGCGTCGAACGCGGCCTCGAACGGCAGCCGCTGCCCGTCGGCCAGGCGCACGTCCAGCCCGAGCGCCGCGGCGGACGCGAGCAGCTCGGGCGAGGAGTCGACGCCGACCACCCGCGCGCCCGCCGCGGCCAGCGCGCGGGTCAGCGCGCCGTCGCCGCAGCCCAGGTCGAGCACGTCCTCGCCCGGGCGCGGCGCGAGCAGGTCGAGCACCGGCGCGCCGAGGTCGGCCACGAAGCGCGCGTTGGCCGCGTAGCCCTCGGCGTTCCAGCGCTGGCCCGGCGACGGCGGGCGGGTCGAGTCCATCAGAGAGCGGCTCCTTCGTGGGGAAACGGCAACGGTGGAGGAAGCTTCGAGCATGGCCCATGGCAACACCGTCCGCGAGGCGCGCGGCTTCTGATCGTCACCGTCTCGCGCGCCTACGGCGCCGCCGGCCAGGCGGTCTCGCGCCGCGCCGCGCACCAGCTCGGATACCGGCTGCTCGACGAGGAGCTCGACGTCGTGGTCGCGACGCGGCTGGGCACCTCGCCCGACGTGGTCGAGAGCGTCGGCGACCGCCCGCGCGGCTTCGGCGAGCGGGTGATGGAACAGCTCGGCGGCGGCGTCCCCGAGACGGCGCAGCCCGCGGCCTCGCGCGACGACGACCTGATCGCCGAGCGCAAGCGCGGGATCGAGCGGGCCGTGCGCGAGGCCGCCGACCTGGGCGACGTCGTCATCGTCGGCCGGATGGCCGCCGCGATCCTGGCCGACCGCGCCGACGTGGTGCGCGCGTTCGTCACCGCGCCCCCGGCCTGGCGCATCGCGCACGTGGCGGAGTCGCTCGCGGTGAGCGAGGCCGAGGCCAAGGCCGAGATCGGGCGGATCGACGAGGCGCGCCGCGAGTACGCGCGCGAGCACTACCGCGTGACGTGGGGCGACATGCGCAACTACCACCTCGTCATCGACACCGCGCGCTTCGGGGTGGACGGCGCGGGGGACGTGATCGCGGCCGCCGTCCGCGCGGCGGGCGGGTGAGCGCCGCCGAGCCGCGGGTCCCCGACCGCCGGCCCGGCTTTCTGGGCCCGTTCGGGTTTCGCGATTTCCGGCTCTTGTGGGCCGGCCTGCTCGTCTCCAACCTCGGCACCTGGATGCAGTTCACGGCGCTGGGCTACTACGTCGCTTCGCTCGCGCCCAACGCGCGGGTCGGCGCGCTCGACATCGGGCTGCTCGGCGCGGCGCGCGCGTTGCCGGTGCTGCTGCTCTCGCCGTTCGCCGGGGTCGTGGCCGACCGCTACCCGCGCCGGCGCGTGCTGGTGATCACCAACCTCGCCACCTCGCTGATCGCGTTCGCGATCTTCGTGCTGATCGGCACCCGCCACGCGCCGCTGTGGACGCTGATGATCACCAGCGGCCTGGCCGCCGCGATCCAGTCGTTCGACGCGCCCGCGCGCCAGAGCTGGGTTCCGCTGATGGTGCCGCGCGAGTTCGTGGCGGGCGCCATCGGGCTCAACTCGGTCGCCTTCAACGCGCCCAGCGTCGTCGGCCCGCCGCTGGCCGGCCTGCTGATCGCGGGGATCGGCGTCGCGCCGTGCTTTCTGGTCAACGCGCTGACCACGCTCGCGGTGATCGTCGCGCTGTGGCTGATGAAGCCGGCGCCGCCGAGCAGCACGCGCCGCGGCGACGTCGTCGCCGCGATCCTCGAAGGCATGCGCTTTCTGATCGGCCACCCGGTGCTGCGCTGGGTCGTGGTGCTGCTGATCGTCAGCTCGCTCACGATCCGGCCCTATAACTTCTTGCTGCCGGCGTACGCGGTGCACGAGGTGCACACCGACGCGCGCGGGCTGGGCTGGCTGATGGCGGCGGCCGGCGCGGGCGCGATCGGCGGGGCGTTCTTCACCGCGGCCAGCGGCGACCGGCGCGGGCTGATCTGGATCGTCTCGGCCCTGATCGGCTCGCTGGGCGTGGGGCTGCTCGGCCTGACCGCGAGCTTCGTCCCCGCGGCGCTGATCCTCGCCGTGGTCGGCGCGGCGACGCTGAGCTTCATCGGCTCCTCGAACATCCTGCTGCAGACGCTCGCGCCCGACGACATGCGCGGTCGCGCGCTCTCTGTCTACGGCATGATCCTGCTCGGCCTCGTGCCGCTGGGGTCGCTGCTGATCGGCGCGGTCGCCTCGCTGCTGGGCCTGCGCGGAACGTTCGCGCTGGGCGGCGCGCTGGCGGTGGCCGTCACGCTGTGGATCGCGTTCACCAGACCCGAGGTGCGCGACGCATGACGGGCGTGCCGTAACCTGGCCGCGCCGGGGCGGTAGTCTCGGCGAGCAGGCCGTTCGGCCGAGGAGGCGCTCGTGATCGTCAGCACCCGCATCGACGTCGGAACCGAGCTGCGGCGCGCGTTCGAGCTGCTGCAGCGCCACTGGGTGCTCGCCGTCCCGCCCGCGGTGGCCTCGCTGCTGTTCGCGGCGTTCGTCGTGTTCGTGGTCGCCTCGGTGGTGTTCGGGCTGACCGGGGCGGTGGTGCTGGCCGCCAACGGCGGGGTCGGGCACCCGCTGGGCGCGCTCGTCGGCCTCGGTTCGCTCTCGCTGCTGCTGGTGCTGCCGCTGCTGATGCTGCTGCTGTTCGTCGCGAGCGCGCTGACCGTCGTCGCGGCCGAGGACGCCTGGGAAGGCCGCGCGCCGGACTTCGCGCACGCCTTCGGCGTCGTGCTGCGCAAGCTGCCCGACCTGCTGCTGGCGGGCGTCGCGATCGGCGTGCTGGCGATCGTGCCGGCGATCCTGTCCGTGGTCGGCATCGGCCTGGTGCTGCTGCTCGCGCTGGGCTACCTCACGATGTACGCGCTGCCGGCGATCGTGCTGGGCGGCGAGAGCGGCCTGGGCGCGCTGTCGGCGTCGTACCGCCTGGTGCGCTCGGACTGGGCGACCAGCGCGACCGTCTTCGCGGTGATGGTCGGGGTGGCGCTGGCGGGCCAGATCGCCAACGCCCTGATGATCCACCTGCCGCTGGTGAACCTCGTCTCCTCGTTCGCGATCGGCGGCTTCACCAGCGCGTACACCGCGCTGATCGCGGCCCGCTTCTACGGCCTGCAGCGCGCCCGGCCGTAGAGGCCGCGCGCCCGCGCGGTG
>JASLGJ010000449.1 GCA_030150085.1 Candidatus Elarobacter sp.
GACCGGGCCTCGTACGAGTTCGCGCTGGTCTCGGCCGCGGCCGGGCTGGACGTGCAGGCCGGCACGATCCGCGCCGCGCGGATCGCGCTGGGCGGGGTCGCGCACGCGCCCTGGCGCGCGCGAGCCGCCGAGGCGGCGCTGCTCGGCAAGGCGCCGACGCGCGCGAACTTCGCCGCGGCGGCCGACGCCGAGCTGCGCGCGGCGCGCCCGCAGCGGCTCAACCGCTACAAAGTGACGATGGCGAGGAACGCGATGGTGCGAGCGCTGCTGACGGTCGGAGGTGCGGCGTGATCGGGGCGCCGCTGAGCCGGGTCGACGGCCGGGCCAAGGTGACCGGGGCGGCCAAGTACAGCTACGAGGAGCCGGTCCACAACGCGGTCTACGCGGTGATGGTGACCAGCACGATCGCCGCCGGGCGGGTGGCGTCGATCGACTCGGCCGCCGCGCGGGCGGTGCCGGGCGTGATCGCGGTGCTGACCCACGAGAACGCGCCGCGCGTGAAGGCCGACGCCGGCGACCGCAAGCTCAAGGTGCTGCAGGACGCGCAGGTGTTCTACGACCGCCAGCCGGTCGCGCTGGTCGTCGCCGACACCTTCGAGCACGCCGCCGACGCGGCGGCCCAGGTGCGGGTCGCCTACGACCGCACGCCGCCCGCGACGACGATGGAGTCGCCCGGCGCGCTGGAGTACAAGCCCGAGTCGGCCAACATGAACCCGCCCGACAGCGCGCGCGGCGACTTCGCCGCCGCGTTCGGGGCCGCGCCGGTCAAGCTCGACAACCGCTACGTCACGCCGACCGAGTTCCACAACCCCATGGAGCCGCACGCCACGGTCGCGTTCTGGGAAGGCGACCGGCTCACGCTCTACGACGCCTCGCAGGGCGTGTACGCGCGCCGCGGCAGCCTGGCGAAGATCTTCGGCATTCCCGAGAGCGACGTGCGCGTCGTCGCGAAGTTCATCGGCGGCGGGTTCGGCTCCAAGGGCGGCACCAATCCCCACCACGCCCTGGCGGCGATGGCCGCGAAGGCGGTGAACCGGCCGGTGAAGCTGGTCCTGACCCGGCCCCAGATGTTCGGCGGGCACGGCAACCGGCCGCGCACCGAGCAGCGCGTGCGCATCGGCGCCGACCGCGGCGGCAAGCTGCTCGCGCTGGCCCACGACGTGCGCTCGCAGGGCTCGCGCTACGACGACTTCATCGAGAACTGCGCGGTGATCTCGCGCATGATGTACGCGGTCGACAACCAGCTCACCACGCACCGCGGGGTGCGCCACGACATCGTGACGCCGACCTACATGCGCGCGCCCGGCGAGTCGAGCGGCTCGTTCGTGCTGGAGTCGGCCATGGACGAGCTGGCCTACGCGGCCGGCGTCGACCCGGTGCAGCTGCGGCTGCTCAACTACGCCGAGAGCGACCCCGAAGAGAAGAAGCCCTGGTCGAGCAAGTCGCTGCGCGCGTGCTACGCGCAGGCCGCCGAGCGCTTCGGCTGGGCCGGCCGGTCGCCGCAGCCGCGCTCGATGCGCTCGCCCGACGGGCTGCTGGTCGGGATGGGGATGGCGAGCTCGACCTACCCCTCGAACCGCTCCTCGGCCTCGGCCTCCGCGACGCTCAACTCCGACGGCACCGCGCACTTCACCAGCAGCGGGGTCGACATCGGCACCGGCGCGTACACCGCGTTCACCCAGGTCGCGGCCGAGGCGCTGGGGCTGCCGGCGAACCGGGTGCGCTTCGACCTGGGCGACACGCTGATGCCGCCGGCCCCGACCGCGGGCGGCTCGCAGCTCACCGCCAGCGTCGCCAACGCCGTGCACGAGGCGGGCGCGGCGCTGCAGCGCAAGCTCGCCGCGCTGGCCGGCGCCGACCCGCAGTCGCCGCTGCACGGCCGCGCCTACGACGAGCTCGCCTTCGCCGACGGGCGGGCGTTCCTCAAAGCGCAGCCGGCGCGGGGCGAGACGTTCGCCGCGATCCTGCACCGCAGCGGCCAGTCGTCGCTGAGCGCGCACGCCGACGTGCAGCACGACCGCAAGGTCAAGGGCCCGTACTCCTCGCACGCCTTCGGCGCGCACTTCGCCGAGGTCCGCGTCGATCCCGACTTCGGCACCGTGCGCCTGGCGCGCATGGTCAGTGCGTTCGCCGCCGGGCGCATCGTCAACGCCAAGACCGCGCGCAGCCAGTTCCTGGGCGGCACGGTGTGGGGCGTCTCGATGGCGCTGCACGAGGAGGGCCGCATCGACGAGCGCACGGGCCGCTACATGAACGCGAACCTGGAGAACTACCTCGTCCCGGTCAACGCCGACATCCCGGCGGTCGAGATCATCCTGGTCGACGAGCAGGACGCGCACGTCAACCCGCTGGGCATCAAGGGCATCGGCGAGATCGGCAACGTCGGCAGCGCCGCCGCGGTCGCCAACGCCGTCTACCACGCCACCGGCATCCGCGTCCGCGACCTCCCGATCACCCCGGAGAAGCTGCTGACCTAAGCGCCCGCTCCTTGCCGCACCCGGCCGTCGTCGTGATGGCCGGGTGCGGTGAACTATCGAGAAATCGAAC
>JASLGJ010000561.1 GCA_030150085.1 Candidatus Elarobacter sp.
GACACCGAGCCCGAGACCGAGTGGATCTTGGGCCGGCCGGTGCAAAAGATGAGCCCGTTCCGCGACCACGCGCGGCTGCAAGTGCGCTTCGGCGGCTTGCTCGATGCGTGGGCTCTCGGGCGTGGCGAAGTGGGTACGGAGTGGCGCTTTCGCATCGCGCCGCCTGGCGAGGTGCGCCGCCCGCTCGTCCCTGACCTCGCGTACGTTTCCAAGGAGCGGCTGGCCGGGCTCGAGGGCGCCGACCTGCAAGCGCCGCCGCTGGCCCCGGACGTCGCGATCGAGATTCTTTCGCCCAGCCGCGTGATGAAGCACGTCGAACACAAGGTCGGGGTGTACTTAGCGGCGGGAAGCGCGCTGGTGATCGTGATCGACTCCCGGGATCGCACGGTGCGCTTGCACGACGCCGGCGGCGTGCGCGTGCTGCGCGGCAGCGACGTGATCGCGCACGCGGCGCTGCCGGGGTTCGAACTGGCGCTCCCGGTGCTGTTCGCCGCGCTCGACCGGGTGCGCTGAGCGATACGGCCGAGGAGCGGGCGCACCGTTCGGCGGGGGCGGCAGGGACGGGGGCGGGCGGTCCGCAAGCGGTCCCGACCGGAGGTTCTCGTTCGATGATCGCTGCCGCTGACGCGCTCAAGGCCAAACACGCTCGCTACGTGCTCACGCCGTGGCTGGCGCAGGGACCGCTCGACCCGCCCGTGATCGTGCGCGGCGAGGGCATCTACCTCTACGACGCGGACGGCAAGCGCTACGCGGACCTGACCTCCGGGCTGGTGGCCGCCAACCTGGGCCACGGGCACCCGGCGGTGCTGGCGGCGATGCACGCGCAGGTCGACCGGCTGTGCTTCTCGCCCCCCAACTGGTTCAACGACGCGCGCGCCGAGCTCGGCGAGGCCCTGATCGCCATCGCGCCCTGGGGCGACGAGGGCGGGCGGGCGTTCTTCACCACCGCCGGCGCGGCGGCCAACGAGGACGCGGTCAAGCTGGCCCGCGCCCTGACCGGGCGCTCCAAGGTGCTGACCGCCTACCGCTCGTTCCACGGCTCGGGCACCGGTGCCGCCACGCTGACCGGCGAGAGCCGGCGCTGGCTCAACGAGCCGAGCAGCGTGATGGGCGGGGTGGCGCGCTTCTGGGCCCCGTTCCCCTACCGCAGCCCGTTCTTCACCGCCGACCCGGCCGAGGAGACGCGGCGCGCGCTCAGCCACCTGGCCGACACCATCGCGGCCGAGAACCCCAGCCAGATCGCGGCCATCCTGATCGAGCCGATCAGCGGCTCGAACGGCGTGATCGTCTACCCCGAGGGCTACCTGGCCGGGATCCGCGCGCTGTGCGACGCGCACGGCATCCTGCTGATCTTCGACGAGGTGATGACCGGCTTCGGGCGCACCGGGGCGGCCTTCGGCGGCGAGCGCTTCGGCGTCGTGCCCGACCTGATCACCTTCGCCAAGGGCGTGACGACGGCGTACGTGCCGCTGGGCGGCGTGCTGCTGCGCGAGCGTCTGGCCAAAGCGTTCGACGAGCGGCCGCTTCCGGTCGGGCACACCTACTCCGGCCACCCGCTCGCGATGGCGACCGGCGCGGCGACGCTGCGCGCGTACCGCGACGAGCAGGTCTTCGCGCACGCCGCGGCGGCCGAGCCGCGCCTGCGCGCCGGGCTGGAAGGCGTGCGCGAGCGGCACCCGATCGTCGGCGAGGTGCGCGGGGTGGGCCTGTTCTTCGCGCTGGAGTTCGTCGCCGACCGCGAGACGCGCACCCCGCTCGTGCCCTGGCAGGGCCCGACCCAGGGCGTGATGCCCACGCTGTTCGGCGCGCTGCGGAAGCGCGGCGCTTACGCGATGGGCCGCTTCAACGTGATGCACGTCGCGCCGCCGCTGACGATCAGCGACGAGCAGATCGACGAAGCGGTGGCGACCATCGACGGCGCGGTCGGCGAGCTCGAAGAGGCGTACGCGGCGTCGCGGGGCTGAGCGCGCCGGGCGCTCGGCTCAGGCGAAGAAGCGTTCGCCGAAGGCGACCGCGCCCGGGGCGACGGCGTCGAGCTGCGCGAGGTAGTGCAGCGTCCCCTCGACTTCGCGCAGACCTGGGGGTAAGAAGTTCCAGCAGCCGGCGAGGTCCGGCGAGACCTCGTCGACGCTCAAGCCGTACGGGTCGGCGAGCAGCTCGAAGTCGTTGCCGGGCCAGCGGCCGGTGTCGCCGATGCGAAGCACGGGCCGTTCGTCGGCGCCCAGCAGCGACGCGACGCGGCGCTTCGACGTGCTGGGATGGACGATGTCGACGTGGTGCGGCGAGCGTGCGGCCTTGGCGACGGCGCCGGTCGCGGCAATCGCGTCTTCGGCGAGCGCGAGCAGCTCTTCGGGCGGCACGACGTGTGCGTCGGACCCGTCGAGCGGCAGCGCGCGCAGGGTGAGCTGGGCGTGCGTGTCGGCGACCAGCACGACCTCGGGTGGAAACGACGGCAAGCGCGCTTCGAGGACCGCACGGAGCGCGTCGAAGTCGTGTGGGGCGAGCGCGGTCAGCGTCTCGACCGTCTCGCTACCGATGCGGCCGAGCTGCGAGCCGTTCCGGTAGCCGACCAGCACGCGCTCGTGATGGCGCTCGTGGACCAGGCCCCGCATCAATCGCAGCGCGCGCTCGGTCGGAGCACGGCCGGTCGCGATCGCGACGCGCACGTCCGCTTCCACCAGCCGGTCCAGCGCGGCGCGCACGTCCTCGCGCGCGAGCGGCGCATCGGCAATCGTGCCGTCGAGGTCGAACACGACGCCTGTGAATTGCACGCCGCGATAGACATTCAACGCCTCGCTCGCATGGCGCTCGACACGTACCAGGGACGCTGTTGCACCGGCTGCGATCTTGCGGCGCGCGGCCGCCTGGACCCGATCGTCACGGCACAGCGCGTTCGCGTTCACGATTCGATGATGATGCTTCGTGCGGGACCGTCGAACGTCACGCGCAGCAGGTTGAGAACGTCCCGCCCGATCAGCGCCTCGCCGGCGGTTGCATAGACTCGTATGTCGGCAGAGAAGCGTTCGGGAACCGTCAAGCGGGCAAGATAGATTTCGACCTCGTGCAGATCTCCCGAGAAGTCTTCGACGCGCCCGAACGTGTGGGTTGCACCGGTGTCCAGCAAGCCGCGGAGCATGACCGGAGCCGCGTTCTCGAACGGTGCGCTCAGGTAGACGCTGATGCGCGGGGACGGTCGAATGCCGCTTCGGTCGTAGGGCCAGGTCGACGCGCGGCTCAGCGTTCGACCCGGGGGGAGGGTTGCTTTGCGACCGGTGTATCCGCCTCTTCACCGGTATAAGGCATGAAGATGGCTGGTTCACTGCGTTCGTAGACGCGGCGTGCCAATGCTTCGCGGCTGGAGTCGCTGTCGACGACGCGTTGCCCAACGATGGCGAGAAACCGGTTGGGAAGCTGTCGGGCCAATTCGGCTTGGTGGTCGGAGAACCACTGCCGGTCGGCGCGAAGTTGCTCGACGCGGCGAGGGTCGCCCACGACGTAGCGCTCGATGATTTGGCTTTTGGGAGACACCACGGTCGTGCGCTTGCTGGACCCCGGAACGGCAAACTCTCCGGACCGCGGTGCTGCGGAGCTCGGTTTGAGCGTTCGCTTGTGCTGATTTGCCATGCCGCACTCCTGGTGAGGGCGCCCGGATCGCTCGTCCGGTCGTGCTATCGAACCATCTGCCAATGCTCTTGGTTGCTCGCCACGCCACCAAAAGCTTTGGTGGCGTGTGCTTACGCCGGCCGCGGTTCGGCCGCCACGACCGATGGCGGTGTGCTAGGGATGATCTGGGTGATCGTCTCGTACTCCGCGGAGGTGAGCAGAGAACGGTCGGCGCGCATCAGGGTGACATAGGCCAGGCCGGCGGCGATGATGCTGAAGAACCAGCCGCCCGACCACAGGAAGTGCAGCGGCGCGAAGGCCAGGCCGATCAGGGGCGGGATCCAGCCGACGACGAGCGCGCCGATCGCGCGCAGGTTCCACCCGCCGGCGTAGTCGTAGCGGCCGCCCGGCGTGTAGAGCGCGGCCAGGTCGAGCAGCTTGGTGCGCACCAGCCAGTAGTCGGCGATCGCGATGCCGTCGAACGGGCCGAGCAGCGTGCCGTACGTGCCCAGCCACGTGAACACGTACGTGCTGAAGGTCGAGAGCACGTACCAGGGCTGCATCGCCAGGGCGAGCAGTCCGGTCAGGATCGCGCCGACCGCGAACGTGATGCGGCGCGGCCAGAGGTTCTCGAACGCGCGCGCGGGCGCCATCACGTTGGCCCCGACGTTGATCGTGATCGAGGACAGGATCACGATGATGCCGCCGATCACGACGACCGGGGCGGGGAAGGTGACCAGCAGGTCGACCGGGTTCCAGAGCGCCTTGCCGTAGACCGCCAGCGAGGCCGACGTCACCGCGATCCCGACGAAGGCGAAGGCCGCCATCACGAACGGCATCACGAGCTGGCCGCGCAGCTGCGCGCGCTGGGTGGCGGCGTAGCGCGAGTAGTCAGGGATGTTGAGCGCGAGGGTGGCCCAGAACGCCACGACCCCGATCACCGAGGGGAAGAAGGCGGCCCAGAACGCGCCGCCGTGCAGGGTCGCGGGCGCGGCGAGCATCGGGCCGACCCCGCCCGCGGCCGACATGCCCCAGGCGAACAGCGCCACGGCCGCCAGGCCCAGCGTCGGCGCGGCGAACGCGGCGAGCCGCCCGATGGCCTGCGGGCCGCGCATCGCGCCCCCCACGTTGAGCAGCCAGAACGCGCCGAACGCGACCCACAGGTGCGCTCCGAACGCCGTCCAGGCCGGCACGGCGTGGCTCACGATCGCGTCGAGGGCCTGGCCGCCGAACCACGAGTTGATCCCGAACCAGCCCGCGCCGATGATCGCCCGCGCCAGCGCCGGAACGTGCGCGCCGCGCACCCCGAACCACAGCCGCGCGAACACCGGGTAGGGAAAGCCGTAGCGCGTGCCGGCGTGCGCGACGAGCAGGATCGGCAGCAGCACCACCGCGCTGCCGGTGAAGATGGTCAGCACCGCTTCCCACCAGTTCATGCCCAGCGTGATCATGCCGCTGGCCAGCGAGTAGGTCGGGATGCACAGGCACATCCCGATCCACAACGAGGCGAAGCGGCTCGCGCGCCAGGAGTGCTCGTCCGGCGTGCACGGGCGCAGGTCGTCGTTCCAGAGGTCGGCGTGCGCCGCCGCGGCGCGCGCGGCCGGTTCCGTCAGCGTGACGATCCCCTCGCGCTCGACTTGCGTGGGCATCAGACGTTCCTGCGGGCGGCTCGGCCGCAGGCCGAACGCGACGGGCTCACGGAACGTGAGCCCACTAGATGTCCACCATCGCGCCGTACGTCTCGGGGCGGCGGTCGCGGTAGAACTGCCAGGTGTTGCGGACCTCCTCGATCACGCGGCGGTCCATGGCGCCGATCACGACCTCGTCCCGGTCGCGCGAGCCGACGGCGA
>JASLGJ010000433.1 GCA_030150085.1 Candidatus Elarobacter sp.
GTCCAACGTGTTCTCGCTGCAGCTCCTGGCCCGCAACGCGCAGCGCGCGTTCGCCCCGCGCCCGCTCGGACCCGGCCCGACCGACCGGGACACGCTGCCCGCGCTGGACGTGCTGCGCGCGGACGGGTCGCTCGGCTTCTCGCAAAAGCACGGCGAGGCGTGGTCGCCCGCGAGCTCGCGCGCCGATGCGCTGGCGCGCGGGACGCAGGCGCGCGGCTGGGGCTGGACCGCCGACCCGGCCCGCATCGAGGCCTTCGGGCGGCTGCTGGACTATCTCGCGGCGCGCAACGTGCACGTGGTGGTCGCGATCATGCCGCATCACCCGCTGTTCTGGCTGACCATCGCCGGCTCGCAGTTCGGCAGCGGCATGGCGAGCCTGGAGCGGCAGACGCGCGCGCTGGGCGCGGCGCACGGCGCGGACGTGGTGGGCAGCTTCGACCCCGCCGCCGCGGGCTGCCCCGAGGCGAACTTCCGCGACTACATCCACTTCACGACGCCCTGCCTGAAGACCGTCTTCGCCAAGATCGCGCTGCAGCGGTAGACGGCGGCCGTGCCGTTCCAGTCGTACGCCTTCCTGTTCGCGTTCCTGCCGCTGACCGTGGCGGGCTACTACGCCTGCGCGCGGGCGTTCGGCTACCGGCGCGCGCGCTGGTGGCTGGTCGCCGCGTCGCTGGTGTTCTACGGCTGGTACAGCCTGCCGGCGCTAGGACTGCTGCTGCTCTCGGTCGGCTTCAACTACGGGGCGAGCGTGCTGATGGCGCGCCGGCGCGCGCAGGCCGGCCGGCTGCTGGCGGCGGCGGTGGTCGCGAACCTCCTCTACCTGGGCAGCTTCAAGTACCTCAACTTCGCGATCGACAACCTCAACGCGCTGGGGCACTTCGCGCTGGCCCACGTGGCGCTGATCTTCCCGCTCGGGATCAGCTTCTACACGTTCTTCCAGATCGCGTACCTGGTCGAGTTCCGCAACGCCGAGAGCGCGCCCGACCGGCCCGGCGCGTACGCCCTCTTCGCGTGCTTCTTCCCGTACGTCACCGCCGGGCCGCTGGTGAACCGGCGCGACATGCTGCCCCAGCTCGCGGCCGGCCTGGCGGTGGAGCAGCCGCTCGCGGTGCGCGTCCTGGTCGGGCTGACCGCGCTCTCGTTCGGGCTGTTCAGCAAGCTGGTCGTCGCCGACGGCCTCGCGCCCGGCGTCAACGCGGTGCACGCCGAGCTGCACGCCGGCGGCGCGCTGAGCTCCAGCGACGCGCTCTACGCGCTGGCGGCCTACCCGCTCCAGCTCTACTTCGACTTCGCCGGCTACAGCACGGTCGCGCTGGGCCTGGCATACATGCTGGGGTTCCGGCTGCCGCTCAACTTCAACCGCCCCTTCCGGGCCGACTCGATCGTCGAGTACTGGCGCCGCTGGCACATGACGATGACGCGCTTCTTCACCAACTTCGTCTACGCGCCGCTGGCCGTCGGGCTGACCCGCTTCGCGCTGCGCGCGGGCCTGCCCGAGGGCGCGCGCTTCGCGCTGGTGGTGTTCCTGCCGACGATCTTCACCTTCACCGTGGCGGGGCTGTGGCACGGGGCGGGCTGGACGTTCGTCGTCTTCGGGCTGATCCACGGCGTCGCGCTCGCGCTCAACCACGTCTGGCGCGAGTACGAGCTGCCGCGCCTGCCCAAGCCGCTGGCCTGGGCGCTGACCATGCTGGTCGTCGTGGTCGCGCTGGGATTCTTCCGCGCGGCCTCGGTCGGCGAGGGGCTGGCGCTCCTCGGTGCCGCGCTCGGGCGGGCCGGCACGGGCCAGAACGCGATCGCGAGCCCGCTGCCGTCGTTCCTGCTGCTCGCCGCGCTGCTGGCCTGCGCGATCGTGCTGCCGACCACGCAGCAGCTGCTGGGCGAGTACCGGCTCGCGCTCGACGAGGTCGAGCCCGGAGCGGTGCCGTTCGCGCGCTTGCGCTGGGCGCCGTCGGCGGGCTGGATCGCCGCCACCGCGCTGGCCTTCACCATCGCCGTGCTCTCGATCTCCAGCACGACGGAGTTCCTGTACTACAAGTTCTGACCGGCGCCGCGAAAGGCAGTCTCTCGTGCCCGTGCTCACCTTTCCGCTCGACGAACCCGTCTCGGCCTCGATCGCGGCCGAGCTGGTGAAGGAGTCGGCCTACATCGCGCCCGGCATCCGCGACTTCGCGCTGCGCGACGGCAACCGGCTGGCCGAGGTGACGATCGACGAGAGCGCCTCGCCCGCGGCGATCGAGGACAAGGTGCGGCGCTACCTGGGCGTCATGCTGAACCGCTTTCGCACCATCGAGCCGAGCGTGTACGGCGCGTACCGCCGTCCGGGCGGCGATGCCTACCACGCCGACGTGTTCGGCGAGCTGCGGCGGCGCGAGTGGCTGTTCCCGGTCGGCCCGGGCGCGGTCTCGCTGGCCGGTCCGGCGCTGGCGCTGCACCGCGCGCTCGACCGGCTCTTCGCGCGCGCCTACGCGGCGGAGTTCGGCACGGTCGCGCGCTCGTTTCCGGCCTCGATGCCGGCCGAGCTGCTGCACGCCTGCGGCTACTTCGACTCGCACCCCAACATGAGCACCTTCGCCACCCACCTGGTCGAGGATCTCGACGTCATCGAAGCCTTCCGCGAAGCCAACGAGGAGACGGAAGCCTTCGTGCCGCCGCCCGCGGCGAGCCTCGCACCGCCCGATGTCTGCCTGGTGCCGGCGGCCTGCTTTCCGTGCTATCCCACCTACGCCGGCCGCACGCTGGAGGCCGAGGGAATCGCGCTGAGCTGGCAGGGCCGGGTCTTCCGCCAGGAGTCGCGCAACGCGAACGGCTTGAGCCGCCTGCGCGAGTTCAGCGTGCGCGAGCTGGTGTTCGTCGGTACGGAGCGCTTCGTGCAGGCCGCGCGGCGGCGCGCGCTGGAGCTGGTCGACGCGCTGTTCCGCCGCTGCGAGCTGTCGTTCGCGATCGCGACCGCGAGCGACCCGTTCTTCGCCACGGTCGCCGCGGCCAAGACGTTCTGGCAGCAGTCGCAGGAGGTCAAGCACGAGATCCTCGTGCCCTACGCGAGCGGGGCGGGCGACGGTGCGAACGGCGCGAGCGCGGCCGAGCCGACCGTGGCGGTCGGCTCGGTGAACGATCACGAGAACTTCTTCGGGCGGCGCTTCGCGATCGCCGCGCGCGACGGCGAGCTCGCGCACACCGCGTGCGTGGGGATCGGGATCGAGCGGCTGATGCTGGCGGTGTTCGCCCAGCACGGCTTCGCGCCGGCGAACTGGCCGCGCGTGCTGAACGAAGCGCTCGCCGCGGCAAGCGAGGAGGTCTAGATGCGGCTGGAAGAGGTCTTCGCGGCGGTGCTCAAGGTGCCGCCCGACACGATCGAGGACGGCACGAGCCCCAAGACGCACCAGCGCTGGAGCAGCCTGCGCCACGTCGAGATCATCGCCCGGCTGGAGCAAGCCTTCGGCGTGCGCTTCAGCAACCCGGAGATCGTCTCGATGACCTCGGTCGGCGCGGTGCGCGAGATCCTGGGCCGCAAAGGAGTCGACGCCTAGGCGGCCTCGCCAGGGCGCGCGGCGCGCGGGGCGCGAACCGGGAACGCGATGAGTCGCGTGCCGTTCGCCGCCGCCTGCGCGCTCGCGCTGCTGGGCCTGCCGCTCCCGTCCGACGCGCAAGCACCGCCGGTTCCTCCGCCGCCGCCCACCCCGCCCCCGCTCGTGTCCCCGTCAGTGCTGCCGAGCGGCACGCCGCCAGCGAGCGAAGCGCCCCCATCGAGCGCGCCGTCCTCCAGCGTGTCGCCCGCCCCGGGCGCGACGCCCGCGCCCGGTGAAACACCAGGCGTGACACCGACACCGACCTCGAGCCCGAGCGTGTCGCCGCAGCCGGGCGTGCCGATTCGGATCGACCGCGCGAAGGTCGGCGTGGTGCCGGGCGGGACGGTGGTGCTGAACGTCGCGGGCGGGGTCGGGCCGCTCACCGCGCAGCCCTCGTTCTCGGGCGTGAGCGCGCGCTACGACCCGCTCGCGCGCACGCTGACGCTGAGCGGCGGCGCGCCCGGCCGCGGCACCGTCACGCTGACCGATGCCGCGGGCGACGGCGCGAGCGTGGACGTGCTCGTCGCGCCGCCGGCCGGCGTGGTGCCGGCCGACGTGACGGTGGAGCTGGCCGGCGAGGTCGCGCCGGACTTCGCCGCGAGCCGCATCCAAGCCGCGCTCGACCGGCTCGCGCAGCGCCGCCCCGGCAGCACCGTCAGCTATGGCGGCGTGACGCTCCCGCCCGCGCTGCGCCCCGGCGACGCGCTCGACGCGCAAGCGCAGGTGCGCGTCGACGGGCACGACGCGTACGTCGACGCGGCGGGCACGACCGCCGTTCACCTGCGCGTCGCGGCGCTGCCCAGGCTCGACCCGCAGGTGCTGTTCTACAGCGACGATCCCGAGCGGCTGGGCGCGGGCGCCGACGGGGTGCTGTTCCGCGGCACGGTCGACGCGGCGCGGCCCGCGCGGGCGTACGTCTACCACGTCTCCGACACGCCCGGGCGGCGGCTCTATCTCGCCCTGCGCGCGCCCGGCGCGGGCGCACCGAGCGCGAGCACGCGCGTGCAGGTGCTCGGCGCGCTGGCCGGGCCCAACGACGCGTTCTCGTACGTCGGCCACAGCGCGACGCTGCGCTACCTGCAGACGCGCCCGGCGCAGCAGAGCTACGTCGCGACCGTCACGCCCGACGCGCCGTACCTGATCGCGCTGGGCGCGCCGATGAAGGCCGGCGAGCTGGTCAACGCGATCCAGGACTTGCGCGTGCTCGAAGGCGGGCCGCTCGAGGTCGCCGTCGTCGCGGCCGGCAGCGATGCCGCCGCGCTGGCGTATCTCAACGGGCCCGATCTGCCCGGCGACGGACACGGCCGGCGCGGCGAGTTCGCGCTGGACGGCGTGCCGCCGCTGGCGCTGGCGTACACCGTCGGCGGCGCCGAACCGGAGCCGTTCGTGATCGGCAATCCCACCATTCCTAATCTGCGCCCCGGCGCGCGCGCGCTGGCGGGCGACTACGGCGTGCTGCGCCCGGTGCAGCTGCAGCTCGCCAACCCGACGCCCGCCCCGCAGAGCGTGTATTTGTACGAGGTCGCGGGCGGCGGCGGCGCGACGGCGACCTTCCGCTTCGACGGCGATCCCGCCCCGACCAGCGTGCTGTGCGTGAACGATCCGGCCAACCGCTACTTGGTCAAGGAGTTCGCGCTCGCGCCGGGCGAGACGCGCACCGTCACCGGCGAGTACATGACCGACGGCACCTCGTATTTCCCGGTCGATTTCGGCCTGAGCGCGACGCCGCCGCTGCCCGTGCCGCCCAAGGCCTGCAACCCGCGACCGCCGGCGTAGAACGCTTAGCCCATCGCGTTGCATTTGCAGCGCGGAGGTGTCCGACGCGCGGGTGTAACGGTGCTGGACACGGGGCGCGAAACCTGCTACGAATCGGAGACCAATCCCGCGCGCGGCACGGCGGTGCGGCATCGCGTTTCACGCGGCGCCGTTCTCCCGTCATCGCGCTCGCCGCGCGCGGGAATGGCGTTCTCACGCGCGGAGCGGTGTGCTGGCGGGAGGGCCGCCGCGCCGCGCAGCTTCGAGAAAGAAGAAGCGATGCGAAATCTCGGGTGTCTCGCCATCGCGGTCGCGCTGAGCGCCGCAACCGTTCCCCAAGCCGCGTCGGCCGCGCCGCCGGTGCGGCCGTTTCCGCAAGCCGTGCGCCGGGCGGCCAGCGCCGCGGTGTCGGTTCCCATCGTGACCCTCACCCAGCCGGCCGGCGCCGGCTGCGTGGCGGTCAAGATCAACTCCGGCAGCAGCAGCGTGCCGTGGTGGGGCGTGATCAACTGCAACAACGGTCTGGCCTACAGCTACAAGGCCTCGCCCGCGCCGATCGGGCTGGCCCTGCCGCCGGGCGCGACGAGCGAACGGGCGTACGACATCGACCAGAACGGCTTCGTGGTCGGCGTCGCTTACAACAGCGTGGGCACCGCGGCACCGACGCTCTGGAACCCGGCCGGAACGCCGGTCGCCGGCGCGTTCGGCTCGTGCGTGTCGAGCACCGCGCCGACCGGCATCGCCGCCGGAATCTACCGCACCGGCTGGCCCAGCGCGCCGGTGGTCGGCCAGAACCTCGGCGGGGCACCGTCGCAGGCCTGCTGGTGGTCGACGGCCCCGGCGCACCTGATCCCGCCGGTTCCCAACCAGAGCTTCGCCTACGACGTCAACACCAAGCCGATCTACGTCGGCGAGCTCAACGGCGCCGCCGCGGCGGGCGTCGGCCCGGGCGGGCCGCTGGCCCCGATCGCGGGCGTGAGCGGGCAGTCCGTCGCGTACGCGATCAACACCTCGTCGCTGATCGTCGGGCACGAGGACCTGAGCACGACCGGCTGCGGCTCGCTGCCCAAGGGCGCGGGCTTCTTCCTGGCCTACGGCGGGCCGGTGACGGTCGTCGGCCCGCTCGCGGGCGACTGCACCGCCGGGCTCGAGGACATCAACGACATCCGCGGCGCGGTCGGCTACTCCTACCAGCCGGGCCTGCAGCAGGCCATGGGCTTCCAGCTCTCGGCCCCGTACCCGGGCGGTCTGTTCAACCTCAACACCGGCGTCGCGCCGCACCCCTGGGTGCTGCTCAGCGACGCCCCGGGGATCGACGACGTGGGCGACATCATCGCCACCGACACCGGCGTCGCGCCCAGCCAAGTCTACGTCCTGATCTGATCCGCACGGCGCGCGAGCGCGGCAGCGCGCCGCGCTCGCGCCCTACGGGAACTTGCGCACGTAGGTGAAGACGTAGCCGCTCGAGCCGGGCGCGGGGGCGAGGGATTCGAGCTGGTAGTTGACCGGGCCGGTCGGGGCGACCGGGGTCGAGGTGCCGAAGGTGCGCGGCTGCGTGCCGGCGTCGAACAGGGTGAGCTGCAGCGACGAGGCGTCGTTGACGGTGTAGGCCAGGCCGAAGCTCTGGCGCATGCCGTCCGCGCCGGTGGTCTGCGAGAAGCTCGCGACCAGGTTCTTGCCCAGGTTGCGCGACGCGCTGGCCGAGAAGCCGCCCGTCAGGCCGGCGTTGACGTTGAACGACGAGAAGCCGAGCGCTTCGCCGACGGAGCTGGAGAACGGCTCGAACAGGCTCTGCGTGAAGCGCGAGTCGACGTAGCCCAGCGCCGCGCCCTGGAGCGGGCTGCCGCCGCTGCCCTCGGTCGGCGTCATCTTGGCTACCCCGTTCACCGCGCCGAACGACTGCGCGCCGACCAGCAGCCCGACGATCTGGGCGCGGTCGTAGTTGGGCTGCGAGGCGAGGTCGAGCGTCAGCCCGGTGGCCGGGCCGTGCGCGTGCAGCAGCACGTCCGTGGACGGGTTGGGGACGTGCGAGGTCGCGGTCGCGTCGACGGTCGGGATCAGGCCGTCGGCGGGGTCGAACGCGACCGTCGCTTCCTGCAGCACGAAGGTGCGGTAGAAGCTGAGCTTGCCGTCGGTCGAGGTCATCGTGCCGGCCAGGGTCGGCTTGGCGAGCGTGCCGCCGAGCACGACTTGCCCCTTGGCGCCGACGTCGACCGCCGGGCCCTGGATGCGGTCGTCGCTGGTCGCCGCGACCGTGAGGTCGAACGCCACCGGCGGCGGCGCGGCGGTCGGCGTCTTGCCGCTGCCGCTGGGCAGCAGCGCGCTCGCCGAGATGCGGGTGTGCGTGAAGTCCAGGTTGCCGCCGACCAGCAGCGGTTCGTTGCCGGCGCGGCTGAGCGAGACCGCGCCGTCGATCTTGCCGCGCACCAGCTTGGGCACGTCCAGGCCGATGTTCTTCTCCTGCGTGTCGACCCGGAAGGCCAGGCTGCGGCCGGGATCGCGCAGGTCGCCCACGGTCGCGCGCCCGCTGCCGTCGAGCGCGCCGCCGCCGACGTCGGCGTGCAGCGTGGTCAAGCGCGCCTCGTGCCCGTTGAAGGCGAGCTGCGCGGTGCCGTTGGTGATGCGCGAGGCGAGCTGGGGCGAGACGTACGAGCCGCGGCTCAGGCCCAGCCGGCCGCCGAGCTGCGGGTCGCCGGTGGTGCCCGCGATCTGCACGTCGCCGTCGATCAGGCCGCCGATCTTCGTGTCCTTGGGCAGCAGCTGCGCGAACTGGCCGAGGTCCACGCCTTGCGCGAGCAGGCGCGCCGAAACGGGCGCGTTGCGGCGGTCGACGAACGGCGGGGCCAGCGTCGCGGGCACGCTGCCGCTCAGCGCCAGGCGCCCGGCGGTGAGATCGGCCGAGGCGTCGGCCAGC
>JASLGJ010000587.1 GCA_030150085.1 Candidatus Elarobacter sp.
CACGCCTTCGCCCACCGCGCGCCGCACCGCGGGCGGTGCGAGCGGCGGCAGGCCGAAGGCGTGCAGCGCGCGGTTCAGCGCCGCGCCGATGTCCTCGGCGGTGTCGACCAGCGTTCCATCGAGGTCGAACACCACCGTTCGCAGCGTGCGGTTCGCCGTCCGCGGCGGCGCGGTCACGCCGTGACGGCCGCTTCGCGCACCTCGGCCAGGCCGGCCACGACCAGCTTGTGGAGCAGGTTGTGCAGGTGCGGCGGGGTCGCCGCCTTGATGTCGCCGTAGCGCTGCGGGCCTTGCGCCAGGCGCACCCACAGCGTGCGCGCCGCGCCGAGGTCGCCCGGCTGGCGCAGCCGGTCCACGCCCTGGGCGTCGATGAAGCGCAGGCAGGGGATCGTCGTGTCCTGCGGCGAGGGCAGCGGCACGGGGTTGTCGCGCAGGTTGCGCCAGTAGTCCGCGGCCGCGCGGCGCTCCTCGGCGGTGGCCCAGGGCGGCAGCATGCTGGCTTTGAAGGCCGGGATCGCGAGCGTCTCGCCGTCGGCGCAGGTCACGCCCGGGCGCAGCTCGATCACGGCGTCAGGGCTCGGCTCGCTCTGCGCCAGTTCGGCCAGCATGCGCACGAACGGGCCTTCGGCGTCGAGGTCGCGCGCGTCGAAGCTGCCCTTGGTGAGGATCTGCAGCAGGTCGGGGGTGATCGCGGCGTCGACCAGCCCTTGGAACGAGGCATCGCGGATGCCCAGGTCGAGCTCCGTGTTGCGGCGGACCTTCCAGTAGATGCTAGCGGGGTGGTTGACGGCGATCGAGTGGTACCACTGGTCGATCGCCAGCGCGAACGAGCGCGCGATGTCGTGCCACTCGCGGTCGTAGTCGTGCCACATGCGCGGCAGGTCGGGCGACGTCTCGTCGGCCAGCGTGGTGCGGATCAGCAGTTCCGCGGTCGAGGCCATGCCCGACGCGAACGTCACCCCCGAGGAGAAGAGCGGGTCGACGAAGTACGCCGCGTCGCCGACCAGCAGCCAGCGCTCCGCGAAGTCGCAGAAGCGCTCCTGGATCATCGAGTAGTTCGTCACCACTTGGAGCTCGTCGCGCAGCGGCACCGCGTCGCGGGTCAACTCCTCGATCAGCCGGATGCTGCGGATCGTGTCGTTGAAGACCTGCGGGTCGAGGTAGTTCTTGGCCGGGTCCTTGAGCACGCTGGGGTCGGTCACGATCCCGATCGAGTAGGTCGTGACGCGCTCGCCGTTCACGATCTTGCGGACCGGGATGTACCAGGCCCAGCCGTCCTCGAACGCCACGCAGGCGATCGGCGAGAGGTCCTCGGCGCGGAAGATGTTCCAGTCCGCCTCCAGGCTCTGGGCGGGCTTGCAGTTCAGGAAGTGGTTCCAGATCGCGACGTTCTTGTATTCCGAAAGGAACGCGGGCCGGCGGCGCGTCGCGACCTGGCTGCTGCGCCCGGAAGCGTCGACGAACACCCGCGCCGCGACCGTGCGCCCGTCGCTCAGCTCCACCACCCCGCCGCGCCCGTCGGCGCCGGGCGTGTAGGAGCGCACGCGCACATTTTCGACCACCTCGGCGCCCTGGTCGCGCGCGTTGTCGAGCAGGATCTGGTCGAACTCGGCCCGGTCGACGTGGATCGCCCAGCGGTGCACCCCGTCCTCCAGCCAGTTGGGCTGGTCGAAGAACGTCACCGCCGGCCGCTCGGCGTCCCAGGCGAAGATGCCGCCGAACTTCTGGATCCAGCACTCGCTGGCCAGGATCTTGCCCAGCGCGCCGGCTTCCTCGAACACCGGCAGGCAGGCGTGGACCAGCGACTCGCCGATGTGCTCGCGCGGGAAGCGCTCGCCCTCGAGCACCAACACCGACAAGCCGCTCTTGCGCTTGACGAGCGCGGCCAGCGTGCTGCCCGCGGGGCCGCCGCCCATGATGACGACGTCGTACCGGTCTTGCATCGTACTCACTTTCCGTTTATCGCTGGCTAGATGACGTGGATGCGCTGGATGTGGCGCTTGGGGCTGGCGAAGAACGGCCGCCGGCCGTGCAGCAGCGCGTGGTTGTCGGTCAGCAGGAAGTCGCCCGAGCGCCAGGGGTGGGCGTAGTACACCGCGGGCTCGTACAGCCGCGGCACGAACTCGGCCAGGAACTCCCGCGCCTGCCGCTCGCCCAGCGCCGTGCCGTCCTCGAAGACGTCGAGGAACAGCGGGTTGAGCTGGACGCTCTCGCCGTTGAGCGGCTCCGCGAAGCGGATCGTGGTCGCGCCGGTCAGCGGGTGCGGCTGGAGCAGCGCGCGCCGGATCTGCCCGCCGTAATGGGCCTGCTTGTCGGTGCGGTACTCGATCGCGATCCGCTCCCAGCGCGCGCGCTCGGCCGCGCTCGCGCGCTCGACGACGCGCACCGTGTCGCAGAAGGTCGTCTCGCCGCTGCCCGCCTCGGGCGCTTCGACGCACTGGAAGAGCTGGTGGCGCGGCACCACCTCGGCGAACGCCCCGTCCCAGTGGTAGGGCACGTTGCCGCGCGTAAAGAGATAGTTGCTGGGCTCGTCGTGCACCACCAGCTCGAGCACGAAGCCGAAGTTCCACTCCAGCAGCGCGCCGAAGCGCCGCCCGAAGGCCTCGAAGCCGGCCTTGTCGAGCGCGCCGAAGCCGCGCAGCACCACGACCCGGTGCTCCAGCGCGAGCCGTTCGAGCAGCGCGGGCTCGAGCGCGGTGACGTCGGCGCCGCCCGCGGCCTGCAGCAGCAGGCCGTACGGCGCGAGCGGGGTCGACCGGAGTTCGTCGAGCGCGGTGTTCATGCGACCATCTCCCGCACGAGCGCGTCGTGCAGCGCGAAGTGGCTGGGGCGCCCGTCGCGGTAGACGAGCACCGCGTTCTGCTGCTCGGCCTCGGCCCGCTTGACGAGCCGGTAGCCGTCGCGGTCGGCCAGCACCACGGTGTGCCAGGGCGTGCCCCAGGGGCTCGCGCAGCGCACCAGCGCGATGCCGATCTTCTCCGACACCCGCGGCTGGGGGTGGATCGAGAGCCGCAGCGCCTCCGGAAAGCGGCGCGCGATCAGGCTGCTCCAAGCGTTGGAGCGCTGGATCACCCGGTACGCGACGTGCTTGGAGCGCTCGCGCACCTGGCTGCGGGTGGTGCCGCCGGCCGCCGCTTCGAGCGTGTCCTCGAAGATGAAGCGGTGGATGCCGTTGAACAGCTCGCGCGCCGGCACCGACTCGCGCACGCGCCGCTTGAGCGCGCCGATCGACTCGGCGTGCCCGACCAGCAGCTCCTCGCGCATCGACTCGTAGTCCGGCGCGTCGAACACGTCGTCGAGGTCGAACACGCGCAGGTCGCGCGCGCCGAGCCGTGCGATGAGGGCCTTGAGCTCCTCGCGGTAGCGCGTCACCGCTTCGTCGCTCACCCCCACCAGATCGGAGAACACTCGCCCGTCGGAGCAGATCGTGACGTTCGCGCCGGGCGCGTAGAGCGCGCGGATCTCGTCGCACAGGCCCTGCAGCCGCGCTAGGCCAAGCTGCTCGCCCAGATCGGGCAGGTCGCCCAGCGTCTTGCGCCGGTTCGCCGACTTGGCCGGAAAGGCCGGCAGGATCAGCTCGAGCGGGCGCCGCGCGGCCAGCAGCGGCAGCAGCTTGGGCACGTGCACCGCGAGCTCGGGCTCGCGCGCGCCGTCGTCGCCCGCTTCGCTCGCGAGCAGCCGGCGGCCGCGCAGCAGCACCGCGAGCAGCGCGCGCGCTTCCTCTTCGAGCGAGCGTGTCAGTTGTAGCGATCCGGTCACGGCCGCCACGCCGAAACCGAGCGATGTCGCACGCGTTCGATGATCGTTTCCTCCCCGTGGCCGCGTTGCGAAAGGGGCACGGCGAACGCGGCGTGAGGCGAACTATAGCGCGCCGCTCCGTACCGCGACAAGCGGCGGCGGCGGACTGTTTCGCGCGTCACGTTGCGAGTGTGCATCGCTGCACTTGCCTGCCGCGCGCGCGGCTTGATAGATTGTTGGCCCTCATGCACGATTATGACGCGATCATCGTCGGCGCGCGCTGCGCCGGTTCGGCCACCGCCCTGCTCTTGGCGCGCCGCGGCTACCGCGTGCTGCTGCTCGACCGCGCGGCGTTTCCCAGCGACACTGTGTCCGGCCACGCGCTGCGCGTGCCCGGTGTCGCGCGCCTGCACGAATGGGGCTTGCTCGACGCGCTGGCCGCGACCGGCTGCCCGCCCGTGACGAGGTTCACCTACGACGTCGGGCCGTTCGCGCTCTCGGGCTGGTCGCAGCCGGTCGGCGGGGCGAGCGCGATGTACGTGCCGCGCCGCTACGTGCTCGACACGCTGCTGGCCGAAGCGGCCGCGGCGGCGGGCGCGGAGCTGCGCCAGCGCTTCACCGTCACGGAACTGCTGTACGACGGCGAGCGCGTCGTGGGCGTGCGCGGCGCGAGCGCCGGGCGAAGCGGGCTGGAGGAGCGGGCGCGCATCGTGATCGGGGCCGACGGACTGCGCTCGGCGGTCGCGCGGCTGGTGGGCGCGCCGGTCGCGCACGCACACGCCGGCACCACCTGCGCGTACTACGCCTACTGGCAGGACCTGCCGCTGCCGGACGGGGCGGAGATGTACTCCCGCGAGGGCGCGATGGTGGTGCTGCTCCCCACCCACGGCGGGCTGACCGAGGTCGGCGTGCAGTGGCCGGTCGCGCGCTTCCCCGAGGTGCGGCGCGACCCCGGCGCGGCGCTGGAGGCGACCCTGGCCGAGATCGGCCCCGAGCTGGCCGAGCGGGTGCGCTCCGCGCGCCGGGTCGAGCGCTTCGCCGGCACGGGCGAGCTGCCGTTCTTCTTCCGGCAGGCGGCCGGCCCGGGCTGGGCGCTGGTGGGTGACGCCGGCTGCCACAAGGACCCGATCCTGGCCCACGGCATGAGCGACGCCTTCATCTGCGCCGAGCTGCTGGCCGACGCGGTCGACGACGGGCTGAGCGGGCGCCGCCCGCTCGACCAGGCCTGCGCGGAGTACGGGCGGGTGCGCGAGGAGAGCATGCTCGCGCTGTACGAGCTCGAGCACGAGCTGGCCGGCCTGCACCTCCCGCCGCCCCCGCTCCAGGCTCTGCTGGCCGCGCTGCGCGCCGACCCGCTCGGCACGGAGCGCTTCTTCAGCGCGCTCGACGGCTCGCTGCCGCTGGCCGACTTCTTCGCCGCGGCTTCAGAAATGGCGCCGACCGGCCGATGAAACAGAGCAATGGGCGCCAAGACAGTGCTGGTCGTCGACGACGCGGTCGTCATGCGGATGATGATCAAGAACATCCTGACCAAGAACGGCTACGCCGTGGTCGAGGCCGAGAGCGGCATCGACGCGGTGGAGAAGTACAAGGCCAGCCGGCCTGACGCGGTCACCATGGACATGGTCATGCCGGACATGGACGGCATCGCCGCGGTCAAGCAGATCGTCGCCCTGGATCCCGCCGCGCGGATCGTGATGTGCACCTCGATGGGCCAGCAGCAGCTGGTGGTCGAGGCGGTGCAGGCCGGCGCGAAGTCGTTCATCACCAAGCCCTTCCAGCCGCCCAAGATCCTCGAAACGCTCGAAAAGGTGCTCGCCTGACATGTCCGTGCTCGAACTGAGCGACCTGCAGCGCGACGCGCTCAAGGAAGTCGGCAACATCGGCGCCGGCCACGCCGCGACCGCGCTCTCGCAGATGCTCAACACGACGGTCCGCATCAGCGAGCCGTCGATCGAGATCGTGCGCTTCGCCGAGCTGACCACCCGGGTCGGCCACGGCGACACGCCGGTCTGCGCGATCCACATGGGCGTGCTCGGCGACGCGCCGGGTCAGATCGTGGTGCTCTTCGACCGCACGCAGGCGATGGGCTTCGTCAGCACCTTCGTCAGCCGCATCGCGGGCGACATGCCGCTCTTCGACTCGATCGTCGACTCGACGCTCAAGGAGATCGGCAACATCATCGCCGGAGCCTACCTGACCGCGCTGATGTCGCTGACCGGCACCAACCTGCTGCCCTCGATCCCCTCGCTCTCGTCGGGCACGGTCAAGGCGACCTTCGAAGCGATCACCACCATCCCGCCCGACCAGCAGGTCTTCCTGATCGAGTCCGGTTTCCTCGAGGACGGCCCGGCCGTCTCGGGCCAGTTCATCCTGATGCCCGACGCCGGCTCGCTAGCGCCGCTCTTCTCCGCTTTCGGCCTGGAATAGGTCGCGCACGAGGGCCGTTCCGAGCCAGCCGCCGAGGGCGCCGAACCCGATGTCCAGCAGGTTCGAGAGCCGGCCTTCGGTCGAGCCGTGCAGCTTCTGGCCGACCTCGATGAGGGCCGAGAACAGCGCGACGATCAGCGCCGCCCGCAGCGCCGGGCGCCGCGCGGGCGGCAGCGCGCGGTCGGCCAGCGCGCCGACGAGCGCGAACGCGACCAGGCTGTAGGCCTTGCGCAGCAGCACGTGCGCGAGCCCGCCGCCCAGCTCGTCGGGCAGCGTCACGTCGTAGACGAAGTGGCTGCGCGCAGCCCAGAAGAAGACCGCGCCCGCGAGCAGCGCGAGCGCGGCCCAGCCCGCTCGGCGCGGGCTCAGCTCTGGTAGCTCGGGTCTTGGGCGTCGAGCATCCGCAGCAGCGGAGCCCAGGCCAGCCGCGCGACCTGCGGCACGCCGTGCTGGGCCTGGCGCTTCACGACCTCCTGCACCGCGTCGGCGGGGTAGTGCAGCGCGGTGCCGCCGGCCAGCGCGGCGACCTGCATCGCGCAGGCCCGCTCCAGGAAGTACATGGTCTGGAACGTCTCGGGAATCGTCGGCCCGACCGCCAGCGTGCCGTGGTTGCGCAGCAGCATGGCGTTCTTGGAGCCCAGGTCGGCGACCAGGCGCGGGCGCTCGTCGAGGTTCAGCGCGACGCCCTCGTACTCGTGGTAGGCGAGCTGGTCGTTGAACAGCATCGCGGTCT
>JASLGJ010000065.1 GCA_030150085.1 Candidatus Elarobacter sp.
CTCGCCGCGCGCGATCGAGGCGATGCGCGACGCGGTTGCGCTGACGTCCTGGTACGGCGACCCGGAGTCGCTCGAGCTGCGCGCCGCGCTGGCGCAGCGGCACCGCTGCCGGGTCGAAGAGATCGTCATCGCGAGCGGGATCGACGACCTGATGGGCCTGATCGTGCGCACCTTCTGCGCGCCCGGCGACACCGTCGTCGCGACGCGCGGCACCTATCCGACCTTGTTCTACCACCTCAACGCCTACGGCGCGCGGCCGGAGTTCGCCGACGCCGGCCCCGGCGGCGCGATCGATCCCGACGGGCTGGTCGCCGCGGTGCGCCGCTCGGGCGCGAAGCTGCTCTACGTCGCCAACCCCGACAACCCGTCGGGCGCGTTCGTGGGGCGCGAGGTGATCGCGCGCCTGCGCGCCGAGCTGCCCGACGACACGCTGCTCTTCCTCGACGAGGCGTACTCCGACTTCGTGCCGCCCGAGCAGCTCCCGCCCGACGAGATCGACCCGCGCACGATCCGCACCCGCACCTTCTCCAAGGCCTACGGCTTGGCCGGGGCGCGGATCGGCTACGCGCTGGCCGCGGCCGAGACGATCGCGACCTTCCAGAAAGTGCGCCTGCACTTCGGGGTCAACCGCACCGCCCAGATCGGCGCGCTGGCCGCGCTGCAGGACGAAGCCTTCCTGCGCGGCGTGGTGGCCCAGGTCGAGGCCGGGCGGGCCGAGTACCGCGCGCTGGCCGAGCGGCACGGGCTGCCCTCGCTCGACACCCGGACCAACTTCGTCTGCATCGGGATCGGCACCAAGGCCGAGGCCGAGGCGATGGTGGCCGAGCTGCTGGCGGGCGGGGTGTTCGTGCGCAAGCCCTGGGCCCCGCCGATCGATGGCTACATCCGCGTCACGGTCGGCACCGCGGCCGAGCGCGCGACCTTCGCCCAGGCCTTCGCCGAGGCGCTGGAGCGCGTGCGGGCGAAGCCGCCCGCGTGACGCGCAAGGCCCGGGCATGAGATACGCCATCGTCTCGGACGTGCACGGCAACCTCGACGCGCTCGAGGTCGCCTTCGCCGCGCTCCGCGACGACGACGCGCTGCTGTGCCTGGGCGACATCGTGGGCTACGGCCCGCAGCCCAACGAGTGCGTCGAGCGGATCCGCGCCCGCGCCACCGCGACCGTGCTGGGCAACCACGACGTCGCGGCGATCGACGACTTCGGCCTGGCCTACTTCAACCCGGCCGCCAAGGCCGCGATGAAGTGGACCCAGGGCGTGCTCACGGCGGAGAACAAGGCCTGGCTGGACGGCCTGGGCTACGAGTTCCGCATGCCCGAGTTCTTGCTCGTGCACGGGGCCCCGGTGAACTACTTCGAGTACATCCTCGACAAGGCCGCGGCCGGCCGGGCGTTCGCGGCGACCGACGCGCCGCTGATCTTCATCGGCCACACCCACATCGCCGAGGTCTACGCGCTGCGCCCCGACGGCACGCTCGAGCACCGCCACCTGCAGCAGGGCGGCGAGGTAGCGCTCGAGGACGGGGTGCGCTACCTGGTCAACGTGGGCAGCATCGGCCAGCCGCGCGACTTGAACCCGCGGGCCTCGTTCGGCTTCTACGACGCGAGCGCGCGCACGGTCACCATCGAGCGCTTCGAGTACCCGATCGGCGCGGTCCAAGCCAAGATCCACCACGTCCACCTGCCCGACGCGCTCGCCCGCCGCCTGACCGTCGGGCGCTGACGGGGCAAGCGGAAGTGCTCGCGGCGGGCCGGAAAGGTCGGCTCGTGCTCCGCCGTTCCCCGCTCGCCGCGGCCCTGTGCGCCCTGCTCGCGCTGGCCCCGCTCCTCGCCGCGTCGCCGCGCCCGGCCGGGCCGCGCAACGACTACGCGAACCCCGGCTTCACCGCCCCGCTGGGCCAGGGCTTGCGGGCCTTCTACCAGCGCGACTTCGCGGCCGCGGCGCGCGGCTTCGACGCGGCCCTGGCGGTGGTGCCCGACAACACCCTGGCGCTCTCGTTCCGCAACGCCGCCGCGGCCCAGACCCCGGGCGAGCTCGACCGGCTCGTCGACGGCGAGGAAGACGCCCTGGCGAAGAGCCCCAAGAGCGCGCTGGCCCACGTTCGCCTGGGCTTCTCGTACCTGTTCGCCGGCCAGACCGGGCGCAACCGCGACGTCGACGCGCGCGAGGAGCTCAACGCCGCGCTGCAGCTCGAGCCCACGTCCCAAGCGGCCCACGTGGGCCTGGGCATCATGCGCGAGGGCGAGCGCAGCGCCAACCGGGCCAAGACCGAGTTCCTGACCGCCCTGCAGACCGATCCCCACAACGTCCTGGCGCGCGAGTACCTCGCGCGCATCTACCAGGTCGACCTCAAGGACCCCCAGCGCGCCTTGACCACGATCATCGAGATCCCCAACCTCGTCCCCGACTACGCCGACATCGACTTCCACCTGGCCTCGGTGCTGCAGGACCTGGGCCAGCCCGAGGCCGCGATCGCCTACGCCACCCGCGGGCTGCAGGCCGACGTGGGCCACGTCGGCGAGGCCGGCCAGCACGGCTACACCCTGCTGGCCCAGATCTACCTGCAGCAGAAGAAGCTCGACGACGCGCGCCGGGTGCTGCGGGCCTCGATCGCGGCCGGGGCCGACGTGGCCTACGCCGGCACCCTGCTGCGCAAGCTCGACGACGGCGCCTACGGCAAGCCCGGCGCGCCCGCCTCGCCCGGCCCGAGCGCCCGGCCGGCCCCCGCCCCGTCGCCGTCGCGGGCGCCCCGGCAGTGAGCGCCGAGCTTCCGGTCGACGACGGCCGCTGCTTCGCCTGCGGGCCGTTCGCCTCCGACGGGCTGCACCTGCGCTTCGCGCCCGCCGGGGCGGACGCGGTGCGGGCCGAGATCACCCTCCCGCCGCGCTTCCAGGGCTGGCGCGGGGTGGCCCACGGCGGGATCGTGATGATGCTGCTGGACGAGGCCATGGCGCACGCCTGCGGGCTGGTCGGCGAGCGCGGCATGACGGCCGCGATGGAGCTGCGCTTCCGGGCCCCGGCCCCGCTGGGCGTCCCGCTGGTGGTGACCGGCACGGTGCGCTGGCAGCGCGGCCGGGTGATCGCCCTGGCCGGCACGGTCGCGCTGCACGACGGCACGGTGCTGGCGGAGGGCGAGGGCTCGTTCGTCTCGGCCGGGCCGCTGGGCGAAGCCCGCCTGGGCAGCCCGGACGTCGTCCCCGGAGGTACCCGCTGATGGCCCGCATGAAGCAGGTCCGCCAGGCCGCCAAGGCGCGCGAGCCCGCGCCCGAGGTCTCGCTCGACAACCGCCGGGCCCGCCACGAGTACGAGAAGCTGGAGTCGCTCGAGGTCGGCATCGCCCTGCAGGGGAGCGAGATCAAGTCGATCCGCAACGGGAACGTCTCGATCAACGAGGGCTTCGCGCGCCTGCGCGACGGCGAGATGTGGCTGATGAACTTCACCATCCCGCCCTACAAGGAGGCCTCGCACTTCAACCACGAGCCGAACCGGCCGCGCAAGCTGCTCCTGCGCCGGGAGCAGATCGACCGCCTCGCCGGGCGGGCGGCCGAGAAGGGGCTGACCCTGGTGCCCTGGCGGCTGTACTTCAAGAACGGCCGGGTCAAGCTGGAGCTGGCCCTGGTCAAGGGCAAGAAGCTGTGGGACAAGCGGCGCGACATCCAGAGCCGGGACGTGGCGCGCGAGCTGGCGCGCGAGGTCGGCCGCTGAGGGTCCCGCCCACAGGGACCGCGGTCCCGGCCGTGGTAGGCTGAGCTCGCGCGGACGAGCGCGGGACGGGGCGCCGAAGGTCCCTTCCGACCGGCGGGTTGACGGCTAAGTTTCTGCAATGATCGGCCGCGAGCCTAGGCGCCCGGTCGCACCCGCGTGAAGTACGGCTCTCATCGGGTCCTCACCGGCGTCGCTTTCGCGGCTCCGGGCTTATCGTGTTCTTCCGGAGGCGTTTTCTGCCATGAACTCTCGCGCGCTCGCAGTCGCGGCGCTCTTCCTCCTCGCCGGCTGCGGCGGCGGTGGCGGCGGCGTCAGTCCCATCACGACACCGGTCCCGGGCCACCCGGCGCTGCAGCAGGCCACGCTGAAGATCACGTTCCCGGTGAACCCGGGCACGGCGTCGTCGGCGCGCAGCCCGCAGTACGTGTCGCCCAACTCCAACTCGATCAAGATCACGGTCAACACCGTCAACAGCGCCGCGCCCGAGTCGTGGGTCACGCCCAACCCGTTCGTCGCGACGCTGACCACGACCGGCGGCAGCCCGAACTGCACCCTCTCGGGCGGCACCGAGACCTGCACGATCGTCAACGTCCCGGCCCCGCCCGGCACCGTGAACTACACCTTCGGCGTGTACGCGAGCACCGACGGCAGCGGCACCGCGCTGGCCCAGGCGACGGTCAACGAGACGGTCACCCAGGGCATCCTGAACACCTTCAACGTGACGCTCGACGGCGTCGCCAGCGCGCTGGTGGCCAACGTCACCACGACGGCCCTCACGGCGAACAGCCCGCTCACCCAGAACGACATCGTCAAGGTCAACGACCCGTCCGGCGCGCGCATCGTCGGTACCGCTCCGTTCGACAACGGCGCGACGGTCACGGTCACCAACAACGACACCAGCGGCCAGACCTCGCTCGTCGCCGGCACCGGCGGCGGCAGCGCGACGACCTGCTCGGCCAACAGCTGCACGCTCAGCCACGGCGCCGACACGGTCAACTTCGTCTACACGGGCCGCGCCGTCGCGGGTTCGGGCTCGCCGCCGGTCGACAGCTTCACGATCACCGTGACCAGCAGCGCCGCGCCGACCCAGACCGCGAACGTGACGATCACCGACCTGCCGATCACCTACAGCGTCACGACGCTCGACGACACGGCGCACGGCGGCCAGGCGGGCGACCCGAACTACAACCAGCCCACGCTGTTCTTCGCGGCGACCGGCAACTCGCAGGGCTTCACCGCCTCCGAGCTCGGCTGGAGCAACGCGCCCTACAGCCAGACCTTCTCGACCGCCTTCGACTCGACGACCTGCGGCAGCGGCGCGAGCGCCGTCGCCACCATCACCCCGAGCACCGGAACCAGCTTCACGGTGACCTCGCAGAACCCGGGCATCTGCAAGCTCACGGTGTCGGACGGCGTCGGCCAGTCCAAGATCCTCTGGATCTCGGTCACGACCTCGAACTTCAACGTGAACAGCCGCCAGCGCGGCCTCTGATCCCGCAAGTCTAGTCCTGCGCCCGCCGATATTTACCAGTATCGGTGGGCGCTGCCGTGGTCGAACCAGGCGAGCGGCGTGCCGTCGGGTTTCCGGACAATGGTGCCCCGGCATCGCCGCCCGCGCTCGTGAGGAAGATGAGATGATTGGTCTGAGAAGATTGCTGAGGGCGGCCGTCGTCCTGCTGGCGCCCCTGACGGTGTCCGCGTGCGTCGCGGGCGGCGCGAACCAGCCGGTCAACTTCGGCACTCCTCCGCCGGTCAGCTCGAGACCGGCCCTGGGAACCGCGAGCCTGACCTTCACCGCGCCGCGCAACGGCTCGGCCAAGCTGCGCGCGCCGCGCTCCGGCACGGCCGCCAAGCTGGTCGTGACGGTCGTCTCGGTCGACGGCAGCGCGACCCTGCCGGCGGGCGTCACCGCTCAGACCACCGTTCCGCTGTCCTCCGCGGCGGGCGGCAACTGCACCGTCGCCCCGGCGACGGGCGAGAGCTGCACGGTCACGATCCCGACCGTCCCCGGCCACGCGGTCGGGTACACGTTCCAAGTCCAGGACGAAGCCGGCGACGTGCTGGCCGTCGCCTCGGCGACCTTCACCATCCCCGTCACGGGCAGCCCGTCGTTCACCGCCGCGCTGGCCCCGGTCGTGACGCTCGCGACGGTCGCCTCGCCGCAGTTCACCGCCGGCACCGCGTCGAGCTCCTCGCTCCAGATCACCTACTCCGACGCGACCGGCGCGACCATCGTCGGCAAGGTGCCGTTCGCGAACACGGTGACGATCACCAACAACGACACCTCGGGGCACACCTCGCTCTCGCTCAACGGCGGCGCGCCGGCCACGTCGGTCACGGTCACCTCGTCCAACGACGTGGTGACGATCAACTACGACGGCGCGCAGGTCGACCCGTTCACCTTCAGCGCCAGCGAGTCGGCCCCGCCCGGCGGCTTCGGCCCGAGCGGCAACACCTGCCAGAGCAACTGCGGCGGCGGCGGCAGCGCCGACGGCACCGCGGCCGACATCACGTTCGGCGGCGCGGCCGAGACCTCGACCATCCCGGGCTTCCCCAACACCGGCAAGCCGACCGTGTTCTTCGCCGGCGCGGGCTCGGCGTACCAGCCCCGCACGTTCACCGTGGTCCAGGGCCACAACAGCAAGACCTTCGACGTCGACGCCAGCGCCTGCGCCGGCATCGCGACGGTCTCGCCGACGACCAACAGCTCCAGCTTCACGGTCACCGCGGTCGCGCCCGGCCTGTGCCGGCTCGACGTGACGGTGCACGGCAAGAACAAGGACCTCACCAATCCCGGCCAGTCGGCGTCGATCTGGGTCAGCATCACCGCGGCCGCGTTCAACGTCGACTAGCCGCTCCGGCGACCCGATCCCAGAGCGAAGCCCGCTGCTCCGGCAGCGGGCTTCGCTCTTTGAGGACGAACGCTCGCGCTGGCATGCGCGGCGCCCGCCCCGAACGAGCCCTCGACCGCCTGGTGCGGCCGGCCCTGCCGCCCCGCGGCGGGCGGCTGCTGCTGGCCTGCTCGGGCGGGCCGGACTCGGTCGCCCTGGCGGCCCTGCTGGACCGCTTGGCCCGCCCGGCCGGGGTCGAGCTGCTGCTGGCCCACGTCAACCACGGGGTGCGCCCGAGCGCCGATCAGGACGAGTGCGTGGTGCTCTCGGTCGCGGCCCGGCTGGGGCGCGCGGTGCGGGTCGCCCGCCCCGCCCCGGCCGGCAGCGCCGAGGCGGCCCTGCGCACCGCCCGCTATGCCGCCTTGGCGGAACTGGCCGCGGAGCTGGGCGCACCGGCGGTGGCGACCGCGCACACCGCCGAGGACCAGACCGAGACCGTACTGCTGGCGCTCTTCCGCGGCACCGGCCTTACCGGGCTGGCCGGGATGCCGGCCCGCCGCCGGCTGGCGGCGGGGATCGAGCTGGTCCGCCCGGCGCTGCGCCTGACCCATGCCGAGCTCGCGACCGAGCTGCGCCGCAGCGGGCTGCCCTACGCGCTCGACCCGACCAACGCCCAGACGCGCTACCGCCGCAACGCCCTGCGGGTCTCGCTGGCGGCCCTGCGGGCGGACTTCCCGGGCCTGGACCGGGCGGTGGCGCGCTGCGCCGAGATCGTGCGCGACGACCTGGCCGGGAGCGAGCGGGCCGGGCGGCGGCGCGCCCTGCGCGCGCGCCTACGGGCCGCGCGCGCGCTGCGCGACGTCTCCTTCGCCGAGATCGAAGCCCTGCTCGAGCGCGGGGACGGGGCCTGAGCGGCGGGGCAATGCCTGCGCGCGAAGCGAAGGACCGGCCGATGCAGCAGACGCTCCCGCTGGGAATCGAACGAGTCCTGATCACCGCCGAGGAGATCGGCGCGGCCATCCGGCGCATCGCCGCCGAGATCGCGCGCGACTACGCGGGGCACTCGATCGTCCTGGTGGGCGTGCTCAAGGGGGCGGTCTTCGCCACGGCCGACCTGGCCCGGGCACTGGCCGAGATCCCGGACGGTCCTACGGACGTGCAGCTCGATTTCATCGCCGTCTCGTCCTACGGCAACGCCCACCGCTCGAGCGGCGAGGTGCGCCTGGTCCAGGACACCACCCATGCCATCGAGGGCAAGCACGTCGTGATCGTCGAGGACATCGTCGACAACGGCCACACCCTGCACTACCTGCGGGCCATGCTGGGCAATCGCCAGCCGGCCTCGCTCCGCGCCGCGGTCTTGCTCGACAAGCCGTATCACCGGGCGATCGACGTGCCGGTGGATTACATTGGATTGACCTGCCCGGACGAGTTCGTCGTAGGGTACGGTCTGGACTACCAGGAACGGTATCGGACTCTCCCCTACCTCGCGAAACTCCGGCCGGAGGTCC
>JASLGJ010000089.1 GCA_030150085.1 Candidatus Elarobacter sp.
CCTTGGCGCGGGGCTGGGTCTCGGCCCCGCGCCAAGGCCGGCTGACCGCCGCGTGAAGGCGGACAGCCGGCCCGATGCGGTCGCCGTGCTCGTGCTGCGCGGTACCGGTGACGACACGCGCGTGCTGCTGCTGCGCCGCGCGCGCGGGGCGTTCGCCGGGGCCTGGACCTTCGTCATGGGCGGGGTCGAGGACGGCGAGCGCGCGACCGCCGCCGCGCGGCGCGAGCTGCGCGAGGAGACCGGCCTGAGCGCGAGCGCGTTCTACACCGCGGGCGAGCTGGACGCGTTCTACGACCCGGTCCGCGACCGCATCGTGCACGTGCCGTTCTTCGTCGCGCGGGTCGGCGCCGCGCAGGCCGGCGACACGCCGGCGATCGTGCTGGAGGACGACGTCCACGACGAGCACCGCTGGACCAGCTTCGCCGAAGCGGAAGAGCTGCTCACGTTCTCGGCCCAGCGGCGGGTCCTCGACGAAGTTCGCCGCGCCTTCGTGGCGCGCGAGCCGGACCCGTGGCGGGTGCTCGGCTGACGTTCTCGCCGCTCGACGCGCTGGCGCACGCCTGCGCCGCCGCCGCGCTGGGCTACGCGGTGCGCGCGACGCAGATCGCGCGCGGCTGGCTGCGCGTGCCGGTGGTCGCGGAGCCGGCGGACGCGCCGCCGCTCTCGGTGATCGTGCCGGCGCGCGACGAGGAGCGCACCATCGAGCGCTGCGTGCGCTCGCTGCTGGCCCAGACGCTGGCCGACTGCGAAGTGATCGTGGTCGACGACCGCTCCGCCGACGCCACGCCCGCGATCCTGGCTCGCCTCGCGGCCGAGCACTCGCGCCTGCGCGTGCTGCGCGGCGCGCCGCTGCCCGACGGGTGGGTCGGCAAGCCGTGGGCGCTGGAGCAGGGCGCGCGCGCCGCGCGCGGGACCTGGCTGCTGTTCACCGACGCCGACTCCTGGCACGCCCCCGCCGCCTGCGCCTCGGCGCTGGCGTTCGCGCGCGCGCACGGCGCCGACGCGCTGAGCATCGCGACCTACCAGGAGCTGGGCTCGTGGGGCGAGCGCGCGGTGCTGCCGACGATCCTGGGCATGGTGCTGGTCGCCTCGGGCTCCTTGGCGCAGCTCAACGACCCGCGCGACACCCGCCACGCGCTCGCCAACGGGCAGTACATCCTCGTCTCGCGCGAAGCGTACGAGGCGCTGGGCGGCCACGCCGCGCTGCGCGGCGAGATCGTCGAGGACGTCGCCTTCGCCCGCCGCCTCAAAGCCGACGGGCGCTTCCGGCTGCTGCTCGCGGGGGGCGAGGATCTGGTGCGGGTGCGCATGTACCGCTCGCTGCGCGGCGTCTGGAACGGCTTCACCAAGAACGTCTACGCGGGCGCGAACGGCGACCTGCGCGCGCTGCTCGGCGGCACGGCGTTCGTCGCCGCGCTGTCGGTGCTCCCGGCCGCGCTCGTGCTCGACGGGCTGGCACGCAGGCGCCCGCTGCGCGCCGCCGAGGCCTTGCTGTGCATCGCGCTGGGCAGCGCGGTCCAGGCGTACGGGCTGCGCGGCACGCGCCTGCCGCGCCGGCTCGCCCTGTGGGCGCCGGTCGGCTACGCCGTGCTGGGCGCGATCACGCTCAACTCGACGCTGCGCGTGCTGAGCGGGCGCGGGGTGGAGTGGCGCGGCCGGCGCTACACCGGCCGCGCGCCCTCCGCGCCGCCCTAGGAACTCAGAACGGCGCCAGCGTGACGGGCGGCGGCGCGTGGGGGTCGGTCATCTCGGGGAAGCCGACGATGTGCTGCTCGCGCTCGCGCGGGATGCAGAACACGTTGATGCTGCCGTTGCCGGGGAACAGGTTCTCGGGGTCGCCGCGCCAGTTGTCGGCGCGGTAGAGCGGCACGACGTGCCAGTACACCCGGTAGCCCAGCGCGAGCAGCCGGGTGAGGACCGGCACCGAGGTCGATTCGCGGTCGTTCTCGACGAACAGCACCGGGCGGTACTTGGCGATGAAGGCGTGCGCGCCGTCGAGCACCTGCGGCTCCATGCCCTCGACGTCGATCTTCACCAGGTGGCAGGCCGGCAGCCAGAGGTAGTCGTCGAGCGGCACCACGCGCACCGGCCAGCCGCGCTCGGCGGCCTGCATCGGGATCGCGCCGAAGTTGGTGTCCTTGTCGTAGCGGTAGTCGGGCAGCAGCATCTCGTCCCGCCGCGCGCCGACCCCGGCGTGCACGAGGTGGACCCAGGCCAGCCCGTTGAGCGTCACGTTGGTGGTCAGGATGCCGTGCACGGCGCGCTGCGGCTCGAAGGCCAGCACGATCCCGTTGGCGCCGACGTGGCGCGCCAGCGCGACGGTGTGGGTGCCGATGTTCGCCCCGACGTCGACCGCCACGCCGGCCTCGGGCAGCGCGGCGCGCATCAGGTCCAGCTCGAGCTCCCCGAACTCGCCGTAGCGCTCGACCGAACGCCCGATGTACATGTCGTGCGGGTTGTAGGCCATCAGCCCGTGGCGGGCCCGGGCGATCGCCAGCGGCGCGCCCGGGGTGGGCGTCCAGGGCAGCGCGGGCGGGGCGAGGGTGGCGGAGTCGTGCACCTCCCAAGTATCGGCGCGGGCGGGCCGGCAGCGTAGCTCGGTCGCCCCAACGGGGTACCTGGCAGCGTGGACCCCAACGCTCAGGTCAGCCAGGAAGAGGCCGAGCAAGCGCACCAGCGCGAGCGCCCGCGCGCGGCGGTGATCTTCGAGACGATCCGGGCCGAGGGCGAGACCGAGTTCGAGCGCTCGAACAGCTCGCTGTTCTTCTCGGCCCTGGCGGCCGGGCTGTCGATGGTCTTCTCGATGATCGCCATGGGCGTGCTGCGGGCCGGCCTGCCCGACGCGCCCTGGCGCCCGCTCGTCGCCGGGTTCGGCTACACGCTGGGCTTCCTGATCGTGATCCTGGGCCGCCAGCAGCTCTTCACCGAGAACACGCTCACCCCGCTGCTCCCGCTCTTCGCCCGCCCGACCGCCTGGCGCTGGAAGCAGCTCGGGCGGCTGTGGGCGGTGATCCTGCTCGGCAACCTGGTCGGGGCAGCGATCTCGGCGGCCCTGGTGGCCTTCGCGGGCGCGTTTCCGCCCGAGACGATGCGCGCGTTCGACGCGCTGGCGGCCCAGACGACCGGCCACCCGTTCCTCGTCACGTTCGCCAAGGCGATCTTCGCCGGCTGGCTGATCGCGCTGATGGTCTGGCTGATCCCGCTGGCCGAGGGCTCGACCCCGCTGATCATCATCCTGATCACCTACGTGGTCGCGGCGGGCCAGTTCCAGCACATCATCGCGGGCTCGGTCGAGGCCATCTACGGCCTCTACCGCGGGGTCGCGAGCTGGGGCGCCGCGCTCGGCTTCTTCGTGCCGACCCTGCTGGGCAACATCGTGGGCGGGGTCGCGTTCGTGGCCGCCGTGTCGAGCGCGGAGATCGCCGCCGAGCGCCACGCGCGCAAGCCGCGCACCCCGGCGTGAGGAGCCGGCGGTCTCGATCCCGAAACGCGCTGGTTCGATGACGACGGAGACCGCGAGCGACCCCAAGCCCCACGTGACCTTGGACGAAATCACCGCGCTGGCCAAGCGGCGCGGGTTCATCTTCCAGTCGAGCGAGATCTACGGCGGGATCGGCGGCTTCTTCGACTACGGCCCGCTCGGCGCGATCCTCAAGCGCAACGTCAAGAACGCCTGGTGGCGCGAGATCGTCGAGCTGCGCGACGACGTGGTGGCGTTCGACTCCTCGATCGTCATGCACCCCCAGACGTGGGTCGCCTCGGGCCACGTCGCGTCGTTCCACGACAAGCTGGTCGACTGCCGCAACTGCAAGCACCGCTTCCGCGCCGACCACCTGCCCTCGCTTGCCAAGTGCCCCGACTGCGGCATGACCGGCACGCTGACCGAGCCGCGCAACTTCAGCCTGATGATGAAGACCCAGGTCGGCGCGATGGAGGACGCCGACTCCGTCGCGTACCTGCGGCCCGAGACCGCTCAGGGCATGTTCGTCAACTTCAAGAACATCTACCAGGCCGCGCGCAAGAAGCCGCCCTTCGGCATCGCGCAGATCGGCAAGTCGTTCCGCAACGAGATCACGCCGCGCTACTTCACCTTCCGCACGCGCGAGTTCGAGCAGGCCGAGCTGGAGTATTTCGTCCCCGACGACGGCAACGACATTGCCGCCTACGAGGAGTGGGTGCGCGCGCGCAAGCAGTGGTACAGCGACTACGGCGTGCGCCCCGAGCGCCTGCGCTTCTACGAGCTCACCCCTGAGGAGCGCCCGCACTACGCGAAAGCCGGGACGGACGTCGAGTACCTGTTCCCCTGGGGCTGGGGCGAGCTGGAGTCGATCGCCCACCGCGGCACCTACGACCTCGACGCGCACATGAAGCTCTCGGGCAAGGACCTCACGTTCTTCGACGAGGCCAGCAAGAGCAAGTACACCCCGATCCTGATCGAGAGCTCGGCCGGGATGGACCGCACCACGCTCACCATGCTGGTCGACGCCTACGCCACCGAGACCGTGGTCGAAGGCGAGAAGGAGACCAAGCGCACCGTGCTGCGCTTCCACCCCAAGATCGCCCCGGTCCAGGTCGGGGTCTTCCCGCTCGCGCGCAACAAGCCCGAGCTGGTCGAGCGCGCCCACGCGGTCGAGCGCGCGCTGCGGCCGCGCTTTCGCACCCAGTACGACGAGGGCAACGTCGGCCAGCTCTACCGCCGCCAGGACGAGATCGGCACCCCGTTCTGCATCATGGTCGACTACGAGGGCCTGGCCGACGCCACCGTCACCGTGCGCGACCGCGACTCCATGAAGCAGGACCGCGTGGCGCAGGACCAGCTCGCGCGATATCTGAGCGAGCGCCTCGGCTAGCCCAGGCTGGCGCGCCGCTGCACGACGTGTCCGAGAAACGCTTCGTACAGGGTCTTGGTGCTGCTCGGCAGCGTGCGGTAGTAATAGTCGGCGGAGATCAGCGGCATGTCGTTCGCCGGCAGCACGCGGCGTTGCTGGCGCGCGAACGCGGCCAGCGCGGCCGCGACGGGCTTCTCGCTCCCGTCGCTGCGCACGATCCCGAACGACAGCTCGTGCGGCGCGCGGTCGAAGGGCGGCTCGCCGCGCAGCTCGTCGGCGTAGTCGGCCCAGCACCACCAGTATGCGCCCAGGCGCCCGTCGGCGTGCAGCCGCTCGAGCACCTGGGTGCAGTACGCGGCGATCTCGTCCTCGCTCAGGCAAGCGTAGGCCGCGAGCTCGGGATCGTCGGGCGAGATCGTCGGGTTGGGCGGCTCGTCGGGCAGGGCCACGCGCTCGTAGGGCGAGCGCTTTCCGGGCGGGCACGTCGGGTTGCCGAACTCGCTGAACAGCACCGGCTCGAACGAGAACGCCGCCGCCAGCAGGGCCAGGAACGGCACCACCTCGGGGTCGAGCCGGCCGCGCGCGAACCCGCTGTAGACGCTGTAGCCGTGCATCGTCGCGAAGGGGAACGGCGCGCACAGCGAGGCCAGGCGCAGGTTGCGGTCGCGGGTCAGGTCCTCGCCGTGCGTGCCGGCCGTGACCGGCAGCTCGGACGAGTCGCGCAGCGCGGCGGTCAGGCGGCGGCTCCACTCCGCGGCGGCCGACGGCGTGGCCGGCTCGCGCAGGTTGCTGAACTCGTTGCCCAGGTCCCAGGCGATCACCGCGGGGTGCGCGCGCAAGCGCTCGCCCACCGCGCGCGCGAACACGAGCTGCGCGTCGAGCAAGGGACCCGCGTACATGTCGCCGATCCCGTAGGGCGACTCCGCGCCGCCGGCGATGGTGCGGAAGCGCCCGTGCGGGGTGCCGGGGTCGAGCGACCACGGGGGCAGCCAGTTGACCCCGCTCATGTGCCCGCAGAACAGCGTCGGCATGGTGCGCAGCCCGGCCTCGGCGGCGAGCGCGACCACCGTCTCGAGCCGCTCCAGCATCAGCGGCTCCAGCGCGCCGGGGCGGGGCTGGAAATCGTCCCAGCGCAGGAAGAAGCGCACGGCGTCCAGCCCCAGCCCGGCGATGCGGGCGAAGTCCTCGCGCACCTCGCCCGGGTCGAAGCGGCGCCACCAGGCCATCGCGCTGCGGCGCGGCCAGTAGTTGACGCCCAGCGAGAAGCGCGCGCCCGGCGCGCTCACGGCGCGGGCGGCTGGGGCGGCGGGGGCAGCGGGGCGAGGGTCGGGTTGACGCGCAGGCAGCGCACCAGCTCCTCGAGGTGGGGCAGCATGCCCAGCGCCCCGCACACGGCGACCAGCACGAGCCGGTGCGGCAGCGGCGGCGCCGGGTCGACCGGGCGGAAGCGCCAGCGCGGCTTCTCGGGGCCCAGCCCGAACAGGGCGCGCGCCTGCTCGGGGTTGGCGACCGCGGCGAAGGCCGCCGTGACGAACGGCCAGGCCTCCAGGAAGCTGTGGGTGTGCTGCTCGCGCGGCTCGACCGGCCGGCGCGGCGCGGCGTAGGCGACGTCCCAGATCGTGGTCGCCTCGTGCGCCAGGGCCGCGCCGAGCATCGCCGCGATGACGCCCGCGTCGATCTCCAGGAACAGGCCCAGCACGATCCCCAGCCCCGCCTCGGCGCCCATTAGCAGGTGGGTCAGCGACTCGTGCGCGCCCGCGGTGCGCTCGATCCGGGTCTGGCGGTGCCAGTACCAGTCCAGCACGCCCGGCACCACCCAGCCCGGCAGCAGCACGTAGGTCAGAAAGCTGCGCGCGAGGGCGTCCACGTCGCGCATCCGCAGCGGTCGATCGTCGGGCCGTTCCATGCCGCTCTGGTTCCCGTTCGGACCAGCTCCAGCTCGACTCGCCCGCTCCCCAGGTGAAGAAGGTCATCCCTGCTGCCAATGTCCGAGAAATTTTTACGTATCGGACGTTAGAAACTGGGACTTTAGTCCCATAAGGTGTGAGGGACGACACGGAAAGCGCCCGCTTTGCCGTCCCAGCACTCGATCGGGCGCTACCTTAACGGACGTCCAGCCGGTGAGCAGCCGGCCGGCGAGTTCTTGCTCCGGGTGTCGTGGAGCTCTCGGGTCCCCGTAGGGGAGCCCGCCGTTTCCGCTCAAGGGCCAAGATGAAACGTTTCCTCCGTCCGGCCGCCGTCGCGGCCCTGTTCGCACTGAGCGCGTGCGGCGGGGCTGGTTCGGCCGGTTCCTCGCCTTCGCCCGGCGCCGTGCTCCCGGCCGGCTCGGGCCCGTCCGCCGACTTCACGGCCCGTCTGCCGCAGAACTCGCTGGGCGGCATCCCCTGCTTCTCGCTGAGCATCTCGCTCTTCGACGCGCCCCTGACGCTCGGAAGCGACGATCAGGTCAACCTCGCCGTGCTGGGCGTCAACCTGGTCGGCAGCGACGGCGCGTCGCACCCCATGGTGACCTTTCCCAAGCCGGTCGTGGTCGATCTGCTCAAGCTCAAGAAGGACGCGCGGAAGTTCGACACGATCGCCACGGCGGGCTCGTACTCCGCGATCGAGTTCATCCTGATGCCGGCGCTGACCAGCGTGGTGGTGAGCGGGACCCGCTACCCGGTTCAGTTCGGCCGGGGCATGGTGGCCTCGCCGGTTCCGATCGCGCTCGACTCGCCGATCGCGATCGCCGGCACCAACAAGTCCAAGGTCAACGTCGCGATCGACTTCAACGCGCTCGAGTCGGTCTCGCTGGCCGGCGGCGTCGCGCACATCGACCCGCACTTCGTCTCCAGCACGGACGAGACGCAGATCCACGGCCGCATCCACAACAGCGCCGACAAGGCGGTGAGCGGCGCGACGGTGCTGGTCCAAGACGCGGCCGGCAAGGTCGTCAACAGCTCGGTCAGCGACAAGGACGGCACGTTCGTGGTCCACGCCCTGCGCGCGGGCGCGTTCACCGTCGCCGTGCGCAACACGTACACCTCGGCCTCCGGCGTGACGGTCAGCGCGGCCGGCGCGACCTCGACCGCTCCGCGCGCGGTCAACGTGCAGCTCGCGGCCGGCGTCGACCTCGACCTCGGCACGCTGGACGATTGAGCCGCATGCTGGTTTCGGCCGATACCGGTACCATCGCGTCGTCGCTGCGGCAAGCGCGCCTGGCCTTGCGCTCGGCGTGGTACGACGCGGCCCTCGAGCTGCTCGACGGCTGCGAGGACTGGCCCGTTCCGCACGCGGAGGAAGCCGTCGTCCTCAAGGGCGAGACCCTGGGCCGGCGCGATCCCGTCGGCGCGCTCGAATGGCTGATCGGCCTGGACGACGTCGTCGCGACGCCGGCCGGGCGGTTCGCCTACGAGCTGGCCCTGGGCAAGGCCTATGCCAACGTGCGCGACCTGAGCTCGGCGGACGCGCGCTACGACGCGGCGGCGGGCTTGGCGCAGCACGTTCCGGCCGGCGCCGCGGCGCTGGCCTACCACCGCGCTCGCGTGCGCTGGATGCGGCGCGAGTTCGACCCCCACGCACCCGACGTCGCGCTGGCAGTCACCCACCCCGATCCGAACGTCGCCGCGGCGGCCTTCGCGGTGCGGGGCTGGCACCACGGCAGCCGGGGCGACTTCGGCGCGCAGAAAGCGGACTTCCGCCGCGTGCTGGCCTACGCCGGCGCGCCGACCGCCGAGCCGGTCGACGTCGCGACGCTGGCGGTGACCTGCCACTCGTTCGCGCGGGTCGCGTTCGAGACCGCCGACGGCGCCGCCATCGAAGAGGCCCGGCGCGCGTACGCGCAGATCGGCTGGACCTCCGACGTCGAGGTGGACCGCTTCCAGACCCTGCGCGTGTTCGGCTGGGACTCGTTCATGCGCGGCGAGTCGGGCCAGGCGCAGTGGGCGTTCAAGGACGCCCGGGCGATGGCGCCCTCGCCCGCCTGGCGGGTCATGGCGCACCTCGACCGGGCCTTCGTGGCGCGCATCGCGCGCAACGAGGCCTGGGCGGTGGAGGAGCTGGCCGAGGCCGACCGCCTGGCCTGCGACGTGCGCTGGGAGGCGACCCAGGGCGAGGAGCGCCTGGCCCTGGTGACGCTCGCGGTGCTGCACACCGCCGCCAACGCCAAGCGCGCGCAGCGCTACGCGGCGATGTTCTCGCAGCTCGGGGTGGAGAACGTCAACCCGACCCTGGCCCTCTCGGCCGACCGGCGCGCGCGGGGCTTCGCCCAGTACGCGCAGGGGCGCATCGACCAGACCCTGGGCCGGCGCGAGGCCGCGGCCGCGAGCCTGTCGCAGGCGTACGCGCTCTTCGACGGCTTGAACTACCACTACCAGGCGGCGATGGCGGCTTCCGGGCTGGCCGAAGTCACCGGTGACATGGCTTGGCGCGACGCCGCCATGCGGCACGCGGGGGCCTATCCGGGCTGCCCGCTGGCGGCGATGGTCGACGAGGCGCTGCGGGCCGAGGACGCGCTGCCGCGGGAACTCACCCCGCTGCAGCGCCAGATGGTGCGGGCCATGTGGAGCGGAGCCGACCCGGCCGAGCTCTCGCGGCGGTTCAGCCGCAGCGCCTACACCATCGAGCGGCAAGTCGCCGCGATCTACGCCGTCTTCGGCGTCGCATCGCGGGCCGAGCTGCTCGAGCACGCCCGCTCGCGCGGCGTGGCGTGACACCCGGCGGCGCTCGGTCCACTCCGGTGGGCCGAACGCCGCCTTTACCTGCACGGGCTCAGCGACGGCTGGCGGGAGGCCGAAACACGTGTACGATGGAGCACCGGACGTGATCCCAGTTCTGCTCGCGCTGCTGGCGCTCGGATGCGTTTCGAGCGCCGTCCTCGCGCTGCGGAT
>JASLGJ010000111.1 GCA_030150085.1 Candidatus Elarobacter sp.
GGTCACCCTGCGCGCCGACGGCTCGTTCAGCGTGATCGACGGCGACGAGCCGGTCGCGCTGGCCAAGGGCCAGAGCCGCACGCTCGCGGGCGGCGAGACGGTCAGCGCCAACCAGGACGGCTCGCTGACCGTCACCGCCCACGCTGCGAACGGCGGCTCGATCGCCACCACCCTGCGCGCGACCGGCGGCCACGTCGACGTCACCGCCCACGCCCACGACCTCGCCCTGGGCGGCGACATCGTGAACCACGGCGTCGCTGCGCCGTGGGCAGCTCGCGCGTAGCGCGAACGCGAACGATTCGGACGAAGTCCGAATCCGCTAGTGGGTGTGAGTGAAGTTGCCGAGCGGAATGCCGAGGCGCTCGATGCGCAGCAGCGCTTCGCGCATGCCGAGCGGTTCGGCGGGGCGGCCGACGGAGGCGAAGTAGCGCTCGGGGTCGATGTTGAGCGTGCGGGTCTGCACCAGCGCGACGCGGTGCGCGCCCAGGAAGCGCTCGAGCGTTTCGACCTCGGCCCGCTCGTCGGTCACCCCCGGGTGGGTGAGGTAGTTGAGCGACACCCGCAGGCCGCGCGCGACGGCCAGTGCGACCGACTCGAGCACGTCGTCGAGGTCGTAGCCGGTCGGGCGGTAGTACGCCGCGTAGACGTCCTTGCGGAACGAGTTGAGGCTGATCCGCACCGCCTGCAGCCCGGCGTCGATCAGGCGTGCGAGCGATTTGGGCAGCGAGCCGTTGGTGTTGAGGTTGATGGTGCCGTTGGGGCGCTGGGCGCGGATGCGCTCGATGGCGCGCTCGATCGCCGTCACGCGCAGCAGCGGCTCGCCCTCGCAGCCCTGGCCGAACGAGACGATCCCCGCGGGCACGCGCTCCAGGTGGTGGACGGCGATGCGCGCGACCGCCTCGGCGTCCGGCTCGTACGCGATGCGCGCCTGCGGCGAGGGCAGCCCGGCGTCGGGGGCGAGCTCGGAGATGCAGCCCACGCAGGCCGCGTTGCACTTGGGCGAGACCGGCAGCGCCGCCTCGCCCCGCTCCAGGAACACGTTCTGGGCGGTGAAGCAGCCGTACTCGCGCGAGCAGAGCGCGACTTGGGCCAGGGTTTGGTTCGCCGGGTCTTGGGCCGTGCGCCGGTCGATCGCGCGCTCCAGCTCGCCGGGCCCGAAGTAGCGCGGGGTCCAGTCCTCGCTCTCGTCGGTGCGCATGGCGGCGACGTGCAGCTCGTCGTCGACCACCGCGGCGAAGGTGTAGCCGAACAGCGGCAGCGCGGGCGCGTCGGGCCGGCTGCGGTAGGCCGGCAGCAGCAGGCGGGTGTAGCCGGCCGGGAGCAGCGCGGCCAGCGCCGTGCGGCGCCCGCCGGGCTTGCCGCCGTGCAGCAGCGGCGCGCGCCCGGGCAGCATGGTCGTAACCGTGCCGGGCGGGGCGGGGATCAGCTCCTCGCGCAGCGCGGCGCGCTCGATCCCGCCGTCGGCCAGCGGCGTGCGCGTCTCGTCGAAGAAGATCCGGCCCCGCGCGTCGGTATAGGCCAGCCCGGTCACGGCAGGACCCGTTCGTACTCCCGCACGGCGTCGCCGACGAGGGTCGCCCGGCCGCCGGGCGCCCAGGACAGCTCGAGCACGCCGCCGGGGACGTGCAGCTCGACCGGCGAGACGGCCTCGCCGGCGGCGATCAGCACCGCCGCGACCGCGACCGCGCCGGTTCCGCAGGCCAGCGTGGCGCCCGCGCCGCGCTCCCAGTGGCGCACCCGCCACACCTCGCCGTCGCGCTGCACGAAGTGGACGTTCGTCCCCGCGGGATAGCGCGGGTCGCGCTCGATGCGCGCGCCGGTGACCGGCAGGTCGATCGCGGCGACATCGGGGACGCGGATCACGACGTGCGGGTTGCCCAGATCGACCGGGGTCGCGCTGAAGCCGGCGACCTTGTGCGGCGCGCCGATGCGCGGCTCGCCCATCTCGACCGCCACCCGGTAGGTCTCGCCGCGCGCGATCACGCGCGTGCCGATCGGCCCGGCCAGCGTCTCGAGCGTGGCGCTGGAGCGACCGTCGTGCTCGTCGAGGTAGCGCCCGACGCAGCGCATGCCGTTACCGCACATCTCGGCCTCGCTGCCGTCGGCGTTGACGATCCGCATCCGCAGGTCGTACGCGTCCGACGGCCCGAGCAGCAGCACGCCGTCGGTGCCCGCGCCCGCGCTCGCGTCGCACGCGCGCCGGGCGAACGCGACCGGGTCGGCCAGCGGCGCGAGCCGCTCGTCGACGATGAAGAACGTGTTGCCGGCGCCGTTCATGCGCACGACGGGAACGCCCGCGCTCACGAGGCGGCCGCCTCGCTCTCCTCGGGCACCAGCGGGGCGACCAGCGCGCCCATCGGCGAGATCGTCGAGACGGCGTGCTTGTAGATCAGGTGCGCCTTCTTCTCGAACTCCAGCACGATCGTGAACGGGTCGAAGCCCTTCACGACGCCGCGGAGCTGGAAGCCGTTGACGAGGTAGATCGTGACGGGGACCGCCTGGCGCTTCACCTCGGCCAGATAGGCGTCTTGGAGCGGCTGCGGGCGAGGGATGGCCATCCCCGCTACTTCCAGCCCGCGCGCGCCCGCGCCTCGGCGCCGACGAGGAACGGCCCGGCGCCGCGCGATACCAGCGAAGCATGCAAGGACTCGTCCGCGGCGGTTCGGCCGGCGTTCCGGTGATCGAGACGGCGCGCCTGCGCCTGCGCGCGCACCGCGCCGCCGACCTCGACGCCTGCGCGGCCATGTGGGCCGATCCGGCGGTGACGCGCTACATCGGCGGCAAGCCGGCCACGCGCCAAGAGTCGTGGACCAAGCTGCTGCGCTATGCCGGCATGTGGGCGCTGCTGGGCTACGGGTACTGGGCGCTGGAGGAGCGCGCGACGGGCCGCTTCGCCGGCGAGCTCGGCTTCGCCGACTTCGAGCGCGGCCTCGCCGCGCTGGACGCTCCCGAGATCGGCTGGGCGCTCGCCTCGCACGCGCACGGCAACGGCTACGCGACCGAGGCCGTGCGGGCGGCGGTGGCCTGGGCCGACGGCGCGTTCGCCCCGCCGGCGCGCACGGTCTGCATGATCGCCCCTGCCAACGTGGCCTCGATCCGCGTGGCGGAGAAGTGCGGCTACCGCGAGTTCGCCCGCGCCGACTTCCAGGGCGACACGATCCTGTTCGAGCGGAGCGCCGGCGGCTCGGCGTAGCCGCCGCTACGACCAGCCCGGCAGCTCGCGCGCCCGCTCGCAAGCGGCGGCGAGCGCATTGTCGGCTTCGATGCGGACCAGGTCCGGTTCGGTGCGGAACCAGGTCGCCTGGCGCTTGGCGTAGCGGCGCGTGTTGCGGACCAGGTGCGCGCGCAGTTCGGCCGCGGTGGAAAAGCCGGCCAGGTACGCCAGCGCCTCGCGGTAGCCGACCGCGTCCGCGGCCACGGCGTCCGCGCCGATGCGCTCGGCCTCGTCCGGCAAGCCGGCGGCGAGCATCGCCTCGACGCGCGCGGCGATGCGCGCCTGCAGTACGTCCGGCGCGACGTCGAGGTAGAGCTTGCGGTACGGCATGCCGCGCGCGCGCAAGCTGTCGCGCGGCCGTGCGACGGCATCGGAGGCGTCGTTCGCCGGTGCGGCCGAGTTCACGACGTCTGCCGGAGCGGTCGAGTTCGCGGCGTTCGTCCGCGCGGCCGCGGCGTCGCGCTCGGCCAGGGCGATCTCCAGCGCGCGGGTGACCCGGTAGGCGTCGCCGGGCGGGACGGCCGCGGCGCGGGCGGGGGCGAGCGCGCGCAGCCATTCGGCCAGGACTTGCGTCGGGTGGAGGCGCGCTTCGCGGGCCAGGCGCTCGCGCAGCGCTTCGTCGCGGACGGGGGAGAGCGCCACGTCGCCGGCCAGCGCGCGCACGTAGAAGCCGGTTCCGCCCACGACCAGCGCGCGCCGGCCGCGGGCGTGGATCGCCTCGATCGCGGCCAGGGCGTCGCGCACGAAGCGCGCCGCGGAGTAGCGCTCGCGCGGGTCGAGGAAGTCCACCAGGTGGTGCGGGACGCGGGCGCGGTCGGCCGCGCTCGGTGCGGCGGTGCCGATCGGCATGCCGCGGTAGATCTGGCGCGAGTCCGCGCCGACGATCTCGGCCCCGAAGCGTTCCGCCAGCTCGAGCGCGAGCGCGCTCTTGCCCGAGGCGGTCTGCCCGGTGAGGATCAGCACGCCGGGCGTCCCGTGCTCGAGCGTCTCGGGCGCGGGCGTTTCGCGCGCCGCCGTCACACCCGTTTGAAGAGGCGGGCGAGCTGGTCGGGCTCCAGCCGCACGATCGTGGGCCGGCCGTGCGGGCAGTGCATCGGGTTCTCGCAGCGCCGCAGGCGCTCGACCAGCGTCTCCATCTCGGCCAGCTCCAGCTTGTCGCCCGCGCGCACGACCGAGTGGCAGGCCAGCGAGGCCCACACGCGCTGGTCGGCGTCCAGGCCGCGCACGTCGTCGCCCAGGCACTCGACGAAGTCGGCCACGTCGAACGGGCGCGAGCGGCCGGCGTGGACGAGGCGCGCCGGCGTCGCGGTGACCCGGTAGGCGCGCTCGCCGAACGGCTCGACGTGCAGCCCGCCCGCGGCGAGCGCGGCGAGCGTCGCGTCGAGCTTGTCGGCCTCGTCGGGCCGCACCTCGAAGGTGTGCGGGATCAGCATCGGCTCCGAGGCCGAGCCGGCGCGCGCGTTCGCCGCGAGCTGCTCGAACACGACCCGCTCGTGCGCGGCGTGCTGGTCGATCAGCACCACCGCGTCGCCGTCGGTGGCCAGGATGAAGGTGCGGTCCACCTGCGCCAGCACGCGCAGCGCCTTCGTCTCTTCGGCGGCGGGGTCGGCGGCGGGCAGCAACGTGTCGGCCCAGTCCGCTGGAACCGCGCTCGACGGCAGCTCGCGCGACGGCGGCGCGAACGAGATCGAGCGTTCCAGCCGTTCGAGCGCGCCGCGCCGCAGCGCGCTCTCGATCGCGCGCTTCACCACCGTCACGACGCGCTCGCCGTGGCGCAGCCGCACGTCGCTCTTGGTCGGGTGGACGTTCGGGTCGACCTCGCCGGGCGGCACGCTGAGGTAGAGCACGCCGAACGGGTGGCGGCCGACCATCGCGAAGGTGCGGTAGGCCGCGCTCCACGCCCCGCTGACCAGCGTGCTGCGCAAGAGCCGGCCGTTGACGAACAGGATCTGGCTGCGCCGGTCGGGCCGGTCGTCGCCGGGCGAGCTGACGTAGCCGCTCACCCCCGCGTGCTCGTCGTCCAGCCGCACCCCGACCATCGTCGAGGACGAGGTGCCGAACACGTGCCGCAGGCGCGGCGCGAGATCGTCGCCGGGCGGAAACGCGAAGACCGGCCGGCCGTCGTGCTCGAGCGTGAAGCCGACCTGCGGGTAGGCCAGCGCGAGCATGGCCAGCCACGCCGAGATGCGGGCGAACTCCGCACCCGGCGAGCGCAGGTACTCGCGCCGCACCGGCACGTTGCCGAACAGCTCGCGCACGATCACCCGCGTGCCGGGCGGGCCGGCCTGCGGGCGCGGCTCGCCGACCGTCTCGGCGTGCGCGTCCAGCGCGGTCGCCACGTCGGCGCGCGCGGTGCGCGAGACCACGGTCACCCGCGCGACCGCGGCGATCGAGGCCAGCCCCTCGCCGCGGAAGCCGAGCGTGTCGACCCGCACTAGGTCGGGCGCGGCGGCGATCTTCGAGGTCGCGTGGCGGGTCAGCGCCAGCGCCAGCTCGTCCGGCGCGATCCCGACCCCGTCGTCGGCGACCTCGATCTCGGCCAGCCCGCCGCCCCGCACCCGCACCGCGATCCGGGTCGCGTCCGCGTCGAGCGCGTTCTCGACCAGCTCCTTGACCACCGAGACCGGCCGCTCGATGACCTCGCCCGCGGCGATCTGCCCGATCGTCTGAGGGTCGAGGAGCCGGATCACGCCGCGATCAGCTCGATGCGGTTGCCGAACGGGTCGGTCGTGAACGCGCGCCGCACCCCGGGGACGTCGGCGTTCTCCTTCACCTCGTAGCCGGCGGCGCGCAGGCGCGCCAGCAGCGCGTCGAGGTCGGCGCAGCGCAGGCCGGGGTGCGCTTTCGCCGAGGGCCGGAAATCCGGCTCGACCCCGAGGTGCAGCTGCAGCGCGCCGCTGGCGAACCAGGCCCCGCCGCGCTGGGCCATGTCGGCCGGCTTGGGCAGCTCGGTCATCCCACAGGCCTGGACGTAGAAGGCGCGCGCGTCGGCCTCGCGCCCGGGCGGCATGGCGAGCTGGACGTGGTCGAAGGCGACGAACGGAGCTGACACCCCGCCCCCTTCGACGCCCGGGGCGCCGGGGCTAGCCGGTCCGCTCGGGGCTATCCGGGCGGCGGCAAGATGTCGGAGACCGGAATCGGCGCGTCGGGGAACGCGGCGGGCGCGACGCGGTCGCCGCGCTTGGCGCGGATGCGCCGGGCGTAGTCCTCGCCCGCCGGCTCGGTGAACACGTCGACCACGTTCAGCGTGAGGTCGACGATCCAGACCTCGCTGATGCCGGCGCGCGCGTACGCCCGCAGCTTCGGCCCGCGGTCGATGGCGCGCATGCTGTCGGTGACCTCGACCACGAGCAGCGCGTCCGTCGTGATGGGCAGGCTCTTGCCGTACCGCGCGAGCGGCGGGCGCAGCAGCACCACGTCGGGTTGCGGCTCCGATGCCGGCCCGATGCGGACCGGACTCTGCACGTCGATCACCGCGCGTCCCTGGAACGTCCCGGCGAAGAGATTGGCGAGAGCACGCACCGAGAAGGCGTGCGCGGGACCGATCGGCGGCATCGTGATCAGCACGCCGTCGAGCAGCTCGACGCGTTCGTCGGGGGCGAAGATGCCGGCTTCGCCCATACGATGGTATTGGTCGACGCTGATGCGGCGCAGCGGGAGTTGGAGCGTTTCCTCGATTGCGGTAGCCATATCACTCATCGACTCTGGCACCTCCGCGTTGCCGCTTCGTTACCGCGTGATGGCCGTTCCTGGATCGTCGCATCGGCGGAACGGCTACCTCACTGCGCGAGCGGAACGTCTACCTCACCGCGGTTGCGTGGGCGGCGCGGTGTAGCCGTCCGCGACCGCGCCCCGGATCGCGCCGCCGTTCGCCGCCGTGTTCTCCAATGCGCGCGAGACGCCGTCGCCCTCGCCCTTGTCGTCCAAGTTCATGTCGCTGGGAGCTTCGACGCGGGCGCGGGGGAAGGCGGCGGGCTGGCGGTCGCGGATGTAGGCGACGATCTGCTCGCGGGCGTAGCAGCGCAGGTCCCACAGCTCGGCGGAGTTGCGCGCGCTGACCAGGCAGCGGATCTGCAGCGCGCGCTCCGTCGCGTCGGTGACCTGCACGTTCTGGGTCTGCTCGTCCCACAGCGGCGACCGGGCGAGGATGCGCGGCAGCTCGGCGCGCAGGCCCTCGACGTCGAACGTCCAGTCGGTGAACAGGTACACCTCGCCGACCAGGTTGGCGGTGCGGCGGGTCCAGTTCTCGAACGGCGTGTCGATGAAGTAGGTCAGCGGGAGCACCATGCGGCGCAGGTCCCACAGCCGCACGACCACGTAGGTGCTGTGGATCTCCTCGATCCGCCCGAACTGCTTCTCGACCACCACCACGTCGTCGATGCGGATCGGCTGGGTGAGCGCGAGCTGCACGCCCGCGACCAGGTTCTCGAACAGCGGCCGGGCCGCGATCCCGATCGCGATCCCGGCCACCCCGGCCGAGGCGAGCAGCGTCGTGCCCAGCGTGCGGATCGAGGGGAAGGTCATCAGGATCGAACCCAGCGCGACCAGGGCCACGATGCTGATGCCGACCCGGGTGAAGATCGCGACGCGCGTGCCGAGCTGGCGCGCCAGCAGGTTGTCGTCGACGTCGATCCGGTGGCGCGCGACGGTGATGTCGCCCCACAGCCGGATCGTCGCGATGACGGCGCCGGCGAGCGCCACGATCGTCGCGATCCCGGTCAGGTGGATGATCGACTTGGTCCAGGCCGGGGGCACGTCGAGGTTGGGCAGCGCCACCAGCACCGCCAGCAGCGGGAGGATGTAGCGCGACGAGCGGCGCGTCTGGCGGACGACGGCGCTGGCGAAGGCGTTGCCGTGGCGCTCCGACCAGCGCTCGAACAGCCAGTAGACGACACGGTGGACGACCAGGCCCACGCCTACCGCGAGCACGATCCAGACCACCGTGGTGATGGCGTCGAGCTGGTTATGGCTCAGCACGAACGTGCGGTGCAAGTCCATCACGGGTGGTATACCCGTCCTTGCTCGGTTGCTATTTTCGCCTCGCCCGCGGCGCGCGCGGGCGAATCTTTCTCAGCCGAGGTCGAACAGCAGCGGCTGCTCGATCACCGGCTTGGCGAGCTTGCCGCGCAGCGGGGCGGTGACCTCGACGGTCGGGCGGCCTTCGAGCGCGGCGGCGATCTCGCGCGCCCGGGCGACGACCGCGGGCGGCAGGCCCGCCATGCGGGCGACCTCGATCCCGAACGAGCGCGAGGACGAGCCCGGGAGCACGCGGTGCGAGAACACCGGCGCCCCGCCGCGGCTGCTCTCGACCGCGGTGATGTGGAAGTTCGCCACCAGCGGCCAGCGCTCGGCCAGCGCGACCAGCTCGTGGAAGTGGGTCGCGAACAGGCCCATCGGGGCGCGCGTCTCGCGCTCGAGCAGGTACTCGCAGATCGCCTGCGCGATCGCCAGGCCGTCGATCGTGCCGGTGCCGCGCCCGACCTCGTCGATCAGGATCAGGCTGCGGTCGGTCGCCCGGCGCAGGATGTTGGCCGCCTCGGCCATCTCGATGTAGAACGTCGACTGCCCCGAGGCCAGGTCGTCGCCCGCCCCGATGCGGGTGAAGATGCGGTCCACGATGCCCAGCTTCGCCGCGCGGGCCGGCACGAACGAACCGATCTGGGCCAGGATCACCAGCAGCGCGGTCTGCCGCAGATAGGTCGACTTGCCGCCCATGTTGGGCCCGGTGAGCAGGATGAAGCGCGACTCGTTCACGCCCAGGCGCAAATCGTTGGGGACGAACGACGAGCCGAGCAGCGCTTCCATCACCGGGTGGCGGCCGTCGGCGAACTCCGCCACGCTCTCCTCCACGAAGGCGGGGCGGACGTAGCCGCGCTCGCCCGCGACCTGCGCCAGCGAGCAGTAGCCGTCCAGCTCGGCCAGCGCATCCGCGGAGGCGAGCAGGTCGTCGACCCGCTCGGCGATGCGCTCGACGAGCTGCTCGTAGAGCGCCGCTTCGAGCCGGAGCTGGCGCGACTCGGCCGAGCCGATCGCGACGTCGAGCTCGCGCAGCTCGGGCGTCACGTAGCGCTCGCCGTTGGCCAGGGTCTGCTTGCGGGTGTAGTCGGCCGGCACTTTGGCCAGCTGCGACTTGGGCACTTCGATCGCGTAGCCGAAGGCCGAGGCGTACTTCACCTTGAGCGAGCCGATGCCGGTCCGCGCGCGCTCGCGCTCCTCCAGCTCGGCGATGCGGCCGCGGGCGTCGCCGCGCAGCGCAACGCACTCGCCCAGCTCCGGATCGCGCTCGGGGCGGATCACGCCGCCGTCGGCCAGCGTCGCGGGCGGCTCGTCGACCAGCGTCGCGAGCAGGTCGGCCCGGATCTCGTCGAACTCGCCCAGCCGCTCGGCGATGCGGTGCATCCCGGCCGGGAGCGCGGGCTCGCGCAGCGCGTCGGCGATCGGATCGAGCAGCGCCAGCGTGCGGCGCAGCGAGGCCAGGTCGCGCGGCAGGGCGCGCCGGAAGCGCACCTTCTGCGCGATGCGCTCGAGGTCGAAGCAGCCGTGCAGCACGTCCTGCAGCAGCAGCCGGCGCGCGGCGTCGCGCAGCAGCGCCTCGACGCAGTCCAGCCGGGCCTCGATCGCGGCGGCGGAGACGAGGGGGGCGAGCAGCCAGCGGCCGAGCAGGCGCGAGCCCATCGCGGTGCGGGTGCGGTCGACCGTCGCCAGCAGGGTCGCGCGCGGGTTCGAGCCCACCGCCTTGGTCAGCTCGAGGTGCTTGCGCGTGTTGGGGTCGAGCGCGAGGAACGTCGCCTGGCGGTAGAACGCGGCCTCGCGCAGCGGCTGCGCGCCGCCCTGCGCGACGCTGACCCGGCGCACGAACGCGCCCAGCGCGTCGAGCGCGCGGTGCATCGCCAGCGACGCATCGAGCGAGAAGCCGTCGATCCCCTCGCGCGGGCGCGAATCGACCGCCGAGAGCGCGGGCGAGGCGATCCGCGTCTGCGCGCCCTCCAGCGCGGAGTTCAGCGCGGCGCGCACGTCGGCCGGCACGTCGGCGACCAGCTCGGCCGGATCGAGCCGGGCCAGCTCGGCGAGCGCGTCGTCGAGCGCGCCCTCGCCGTCGAACGCGGTCGCCAGCACGTGGCCGGTCGAGATGTCGGCGTGGGCCAGCGCGATCACGTCGTCCTGCACGGTCATCGCGGCGAGGTAGTTGTGGGCCGAGCGGTCGAGGATGTGCTCCTCGAGCAGCGTCCCCGGGGTCACGACGCGCACGACGTCGCGCCGCACGAGCTTGTTCGGGATCGGGGCTTCGAGCTGCTCGGCCAGCGCGACGACGCGCCGCTGCGCGACCAGCTTGGCGAGGTAGCCGTCGAGCGCGTGGTGCGGCACGCCCGCCATCGCGACGCGCTTGCCGCCCCCGCCCTCCTTCGAGGTCAGGGCGATCGACAGCGCGCGGGCGACCGTCTCGGCGTCCTCACCGTAGGCTTCGTAGAAGTCGCCGACGCGCGAGAGCAGGATCGCCTCGGGATAGCGGGCCTTCATCCCGAAGTACTGCTCGAGCATCGGCGACCAGGTCGTGGTCGTCGTCATCCGAGCCGCGGTCGCATCGGCCCCAGGTTCACGGTCCGGCGGGACGGGTCCCTGTGCATACGCGCCGCCGGTCTGTGGATATAGTGGATAAAACGTGCAGGCCCGATCCCTAGCGAAGCAAGTGCCTTACGCTCGACGGCAGATGCGGCCGTGGCCGAGGGCCTCGAGCACTGCCGGAATCATGCGGCGTCGGCTCGAAAAGGAACGGTCATATGGGGAATCCCGGTTTAGGGTTTTCGGCCGCCTGGCGGGATACGAGGATCTGAACGCGATCCGGCGTTGAACGATCTCCGTCGTATGGGAAACCCCGGTTGGGTCGAGATGTCGGGAGGTCACGATGGCGGGCAAGATCGACAACGTCGTCCTCGTCCATGGGGGATTCGTAGACGGCTCCGGTTGGCAGGGCGTCTACACCATTCTCAGGCAAAAGGGCTACAGCGTGAGCGTCGTGCAGAATCCCACGCTCTCGCTCGCAGGTGACGCTGCCGCGGTGAAACTCGTGCTGGACGAACAGCCGGGTCCCGTCATCCTGGTCGGTCACTCGTACGGAGGCGCGGTGATCACTGAAGCCGGCACCCATCCGAAGGTCGCTGGGCTCGTCTACGTCACCGCATTCGCACCCGATAAGGGTGAGTCGGTGAACACGCTGATCGCTAACCCGCCGCCCGGTGCGCCGGTGCCGCCCATCTTGCCGCCGAGAGATGGATACCTTTTTCTCGACAAAGCGAAATTTGCAGCGTCGTTCGCAGGCGACGTGGACCCGAGTATCGCCGCGTTCATGGCTGACTCGCAGGTCCCGTGGGGGTTGGATGCGCTCAGCGGCCAGATCACCGAACCCGCTTGGAAGAGCAAACCGAGTTGGTATCTGCTCGTCACCGATGACCGGATGATCCCGCTCCCTGCGCAGAGCTTCATGTGCGAGCGCGCCGGAGCGACCTCGACGCAAGTCCCCGGTAGCCACGCGATCTACGTGTCGAACCCATCGGCGGTGGCAGCGCTCATCGAAACGGCTGCGAACTCTCCCAAGCTCACGCAATGACCTGCCGTTCCACGGAATCAATCGGTAGCAAATCGGGGCTTGCCGCTCACACCGCCAGCAGGTCGATCACCGGCGGCGCGACCGACTCGGCCGGGCCGTCGTAGCGCGCGGCCCGGCCGACGCACGTTCCGCGCACGCCCCACACCGCGGCCGACTCGACCCGCACGTCGACCCACGGGCGCGACAGGTCCGGCGCGGCTTCGGTCATGGGAAAGTTCACCGT
>JASLGJ010000136.1 GCA_030150085.1 Candidatus Elarobacter sp.
GCTTCGCGAGCGTGCGCGATCGCGCGCCCTGGAACGCGCTGCGCGCGGTGCGCGAAGGGCACGTCTACACCCTGCCCGACCCGGCGATCCTCGAGCGCCCCGGCCCGCGCTACAACGACGGCTTGGCCTGGCTGATCCGCATCCTGCGCGAGCTGCCGGGATGACGTCGTCGTCACCGAGCGACCGCCGGCGAGCGCGCGACGCGGGAGCGGATCGACCGGGGTTCCGGCGAACCGGCCCGTCGTAGTGCAAGAAGACCGCCGTCTCTATCCCACCGTCAGCGGCCCGCAGCGCGGGCTGGTGGTCGCGGTGGACCTGCAGGACCCCGCGCGCCCGCTGCGCCCCGAGCTGGACGAGCTGATCGCGCTGGCAGAGGCGGCCGGCGCGCGGATCGTCGGCGAAGTGGTGCAGAGGCTGCCCCACGTCGACCCGGCCACCCTGGTCGGGAGCGGCAAGGCGCGCGAGATCGCCGAGCGCGCCGAGGAGCTGGGCGCCGACACGCTGTTCGTGTTCAACGACCTGCGCCCGCGCCAGCGCACGAACTTGGAGAAGATCGTCCCGCTGCCGATCGTCGACCGCACCATGCTGATCCTGGACATCTTCGCCCAGCACGCGCGCTCGCGCGAAGGCAAGCTGCAGGTCGAGCTGGCGCAGCTGCGCTACCGCCAGTCGAACCTGATCGGGGTCGGCGCCGACCTGTCGCGCTTGGGCGGCGGGGTCGGCACGCGCGGTCCCGGCGAGACCAAGCTCGAGGTCGACCGGCGCAAGATCCAGCAGCGCGTCACCCTGCTGCGCCGCCAGCTCGAGGAAGTGCGCCAGCAGCGCGAGACCCGGCGCAGCGGCGGCTCGCGCGGCGGCGACCCGTACGTGGCGCTGGTCGGCTACACCAACGTCGGCAAGTCGTCGCTGCTCAACCGCCTCTCCGGCTCGGCGGAGAAGGACCGCGCGTTCGTGGCCGACCAGCCGTTCGCGACGCTCGACCCGACCCTGCGCCGGGCCTACGTCGCGCCCGGGCTGAGCGTGCGCCTCGCCGACACGGTCGGCTTCATCACCGCGCTCCCGCAGGAGCTGGTCAACGCCTTCCGCGCCACGCTCGAAGAGCTGGAGACGGCCGACCTGCTGCTGCACGTCCACGACGCCGCCAACCCCGACTGGCCGCGCCAGCGCGCCTCGGTCGACGAGATCCTGCGCGAGCTCAAGCTGAACGAGAAGCCGGTGCTCGAGGTGTTCAACAAGGTCGACCGGCTCGACCCCGCCGCGCGCGCCGCGCTCCCGCAGGACGCGCTCGAGGTCAGCGCGGCCGGCGGCGAGGGCATCGACCGCCTGCGCGCCGCGATCGCGGCACAGCTGCAGTAGCGTTGCCCACGCCAAGGATTCAGAAGATGAAGAAGCCCGACGCCGATCAGAGCAAATCCCCTTCGCAGCTCATCAGCGAGCGAATCGCGGAACTGGGCGACTGGCGGGGCGAGACGCTTGCGCGCGTCCGCAAGCTCATCAAAGAAGCGGACCCCGAGGTCACGGAAGAATGGAAGTGGCGCGGCGTTCCGGTCTGGTCCGACGGCGGGATCATCTGCACCGGCGAGTCCTACAAGACGTACGTCAAGTTCACGTTCCTCAAGGGCGCGTCCATCGAAGACCCGCGGGGCATCTTCAATGCCAGCCTCGACGGGAACGCGAGGCGCGCGATCGATCTGCACGAAGGCGACGAGCTCGACGAATCGGCTTTCAAGGAGATCATCCGCGCCGCGGTCAGGCTGAACTCCAAAGGAACGAAATAGCGCCGGCCGGGCGATACTTTTCCGAAGGCGGCGTGGCCTAGCTTCGCGGGGGAGCGCTCCAGCTCGTGCCGTCGGTGAAGTGGACGTAGTCGACGCTGCAGTCGTTGCTGTCGGACTCGTAGGAGTACAGGCCGCCGCTGACCGTGCGGCGCAGGTGGCGCGTCACGTCGGTGTTCGGCGCGAAGGTGCCGCGCACGTCGAAGGCGGCCGTCCGGCGCCGCCGGCCGTAGCGCACCGAGAGCTTGATCTCGTCCGCCGGCACCGCCGCGGTGTTGCGCAGGGTGACGTCGTAGGCCGCGATCTCGACCAGCTCGACGCTCGCGATCCCGCCCCGGCAGGCTCCGATCGCGACCGGCGCCGCCGCGGCGGGCGCGGCGGAGCCGGACGAGCTCTGCGCCCCGGCCGGTGCCGCCGCGCCGAGCAGCGCGGACGCGGCGGCGAGGTACGTTGCGGCGAGCCCGGCCCGCATGCGGTTCCCGCCCAGCCGGGCCGAGGGGTCGAACGAAAGGCGCATCCGCGGTCGTGCGCCGCGGCACCGCAGCGTGCCTCGGTGCTGAGCCCTCGCTCGCTTCAGGGCCGGCCGCGAGCCGCCGGCCGTCGCGGCCGTTGAAGTCGGGGCGGCGAAGCCGTACAATCGGCGAATGGCCCGCCTGGCGTACGTGGTCGCCTGTCTTGCCGCGTGCGCGCTGAGCGCGTGCGCGAGCGGTGCGCACGCCACCGCGGCGCAGGACGACCAGTACGTCGCCCTCTACCGGACCCTGCACCCGTCGGTCGTGCTGCTCACCATGCGGATTCCGGCCGACGACCCCAAGCGCAAGGGCGCCTGGGACGACGCGTACGGGAGCGGGATGGTGGTCGCCAGCGGCGCCTGGGGCACCCGAATTCTGACCGACAAGCACGTGATCGACGGCGCCCGCGACCTGCAGGCGACGATCGGCGACCGCGTGCAGGCCCCCGCGCGGGTGATCGCGGCGAGCGACGACGTGCTCGACCTGGCGCTCCTCGAGGTCCCGATCCGCGACGCCAAGCCCGCCCCGCTCGGCTCGTCGGCGCACGTTCTGCCCGGCACCGCGATCGGCGTGCTGGGCTACCCGATCCCCGACGCCTTCCAGGACGAGAAGCTCGACCGCACCGCCTCGCTCTACACCGGCCGGGTCGCGAGCGTGCGGCGCGGCACGCTGGAGATCGAGGTCCCGATCATTCCCGGCGAGAGCGGCGGCCCGGTCTTCGACGCGACGAGCGGCGCGGTGATCGGGATCGCCGAATCGCGCTTCGACGAAGAGCGCGCGATCGGCTTCGCCACCCCGATCGACCTCGCGAAAGCGTTCCTGGCCCAACACCCGCCGCCCGAAGCGAGCGCACCATGACCGACAGCTTCACCGCCCGCGTGGCGGAGATCGACCGCCGCATCCGCGCCATCAACCCGGCCATCGCCGCCGACATCGCGCACGAGCACGGTTCGCGCGAGGCGCGCTGGGAGCGGGCCGGGCGCTGGGCCACGCTGACCCTGCACGACGGCAGCCCGCTCCGTTTGGAGCTGACCTCGCACACCGGCAGCCCGGTGCACGGGGACGATCACCCCGACGCGCTCGAGATCGGCATCGACGACGAGGACGTGGTCGACATGGTCGCCCAGCCGGTGGCGGCGCTGCTGGCCGGTCCGCCCGGTTCGGCCGCGAGCGCCTAGCCCGCGGCCTCCTCCTCGCGCCACGCGCCGGGGCGCGGCTTCCAGTAGCCGCGCAGGACGCACTCGACCGCCACTTCCTCGCGCGTGTTGACCCCCAGCCGCTCGAAGATCTTGGTGAGGTGGTTGCGGATGGTGAACTCCGAGCGCCCGCGCAGGCGCGCGATCTCGGGGGTGGACTTGCCCTGGCAGATCAGTCCCGCGATCTCTTGCTGGGCCTGGGTGAGCTGCACGGGGCGGTCGGCCGCCCCGGCGATCGTGCGCCGGATCCAGGACTGCGGCGCCAGGTGGTGGGTCTGGGCTTCCGCGTAATCGTACAGCGCGGCATCGCCGGTGAGGTTGGCCAGCCGCAGCGCCGCCATCACCGCCCGCCGCTTGAAGCCGATGCGGCTGTACATCTGGATCGCTTCGCCGTAGGCCGCTTTCGCCGCGCCGGCGTTCTTGGCGGCTTCGTGCAGGCGCGCTTCCACGTAGCGCTGGTGCGCTGCCGTCGAGGGCTCGTTGCTGGCCGAGGCCACGTGCGAGGCCGGCGGGTTGTTCCGAAACCGGCCCAGGTGCACGGTGCTCTCCTCGTGCCGCCCGAGGTGCGCGAACTCCTCGGCCAGCATCAGGTGCACCATCACGCCGTCGCCGTCGGCCGCGCCGTCGCCGAAGCCCGGTTCGTGCACGATCGTGGCGGCGTCCTCGACGTGGTCGCGCGAAGCGAGCAGCTCGCCCGCGCCGCGCATGATCGCCGCGCGCTTGCACAGCGCTTGCACGCGTGCGGCCGGGGTCGGCGCGAGCCGCTGGGCGGCCCGCGCGGCTTCCGCGGCGCGCCCGGCGTCGCCCTCGACGTCGCTGGCGTACGTCGCCGCGCAATACGCGAGCCAGAAGCGCGGCCAGCCCAGACCGGTCGCGGACCAGTTCAGCCGCGTGCGCCGTTCCTGGACGATCCGCCAGGTCGCGACGTCGAGCCGCTCGACGGCCAGATGGGCCAGCTTGCGCAAGCAGTTCGCTTCCAGAAAGCGGTCGTAGTGCTTGCAGCGCTCCAAGCGGTCCAGGGCCGAGAGAAAGCGGTCCGTGGCGCGCTCGTTCTCGCCCCGCGCGCTGGCGATCCAGCCGCTGTACTCCAGCGCCCGGGCGTGGATGATGTCGGCCCCGATCGAGACTTGGGCCAGCGCGTCCTCGGCGTGGCCCAGCTCGCGCTTGGCGTAATAGGCGAGCGCGATGTTGAGCGCGATCTCCGAGCGGATCGTGCTGTGCGACTCGCGCCCGTCGTGCTGGGCGCGTTTGAGGAGCGCGAGACCTTCGTCGTGCCGGCCGCAGCGCACGAGGGCCGAGCCGGTGAGCATCCGCGCGGTCAGCGACTCGTCGTCGGCCGCGGCCAGGTACGAGAACGGCTGCAGGGTTTGCAGGGCCTCGTCGGAGCGCTCGAGGCGCAGGAGCGCGCGCGCCTTGAGCAGCGCGAACGCGCGCATCGTGGCATGGTCCCGGCGGCGAACGGTGTCGCAGAGCTCGATACAGCTTTCGAAGTCGCCTGCGAACCAGGCGGCCATCGCGTCTCGTACCGTAACCCGCCGAACGGCGTATTTTGGAAGTACTGAAGCCGAAGCGCCCTCCCGGGATAAAGAAGGAGGCGCCCGATCAGGGCGCCTCCCGAACACCCTACCCGCCTGATGTTCGTCCGCACGGCGCGATTCCCGTTTTTATGAGGGCCCTCCGGACGTTCCATCCATGGGACGTATGACCGGGTGGGATTGAACCGGGTGGGCTGAGGCGATCCCGGCCGGCGTGCCGGTGCGAATTCCGGCTCCCGTGCCGATCAGAAAGGTCAACAGTGCGATCCAGACTACCATGCAAACTCCTCATGCGACGTCGTTCAGAGAGACCGGTACGAATATACCGCTCTGTGTGAACAATACGAAGATCGGCTCGACCGCTCAAGTCACGCACCCGCCGCGGGGCTCGCGCGGGCGTCAAAATCGTGCATGGTACCGCTAGTACGCTCGGTTGATCGACAGGCGCGGCGCGGCCGACCACAATGGATACACGCTGTCGGTGGCCTCTTGCGAGCCACGCTCGCCTACACCCGGGGGGCCGCCGACAGCTCGAATCACCGAAAAGGCCATCGTGTGTACGATGGTTTTTAGTTTTTAAGAGCTACCGGATCTGACCTTCGCGCGGCGTGCCGACGTTGACGTGCAGGCGCACCCGCGAGCGGTCGCCGATCCAGCGCGCGGGCGGGATGCGCCACCAGCGCGCCATCGCGTCGAGCGGCACGGCGTAGCCGGCGCGCTTGGCGGCGAAATCGGGCCAGGCGTCCTCGAGCGGGCGCAGCGGGATGCCCAGCTCGCGCATCGTGCGGTAGGCGACCGCGAACTCGTCGTACTCGACCCCCGCCGCGTCGGCCTCGGGCAGGCGGAAGAAGTTCGAGAAGTCGCGCACCAGGTGGGTCCCGGCCTTGAGGGTGAGGGTGGCCTGGCCGCGGTGGTCCAGCTCGACCGTGGTCACCAGCAGGGTCGCCGCGTCGAGCAGCGCGCCCAGCGTGCCGACCCACGACTCGTCGTCGTGGCTGGAGCGGAAGTAGGTCAGCACCGGGTAGGCCAGGTGGGTCTCGAGCACCTCGCTGATCCACTGCTGCGACTCGCGCAGGATCGGCCCGATGTCGGGCACCAGGCCCAGCTTGGCGTGGCGGATCACGAACTCCAGGCCGCTGGGCGGCGCGCCGGTCCGCTCGGAGATCGTCACCACGAAGGCCTCGCGCTTCTGGAACGCGCCGAAGGTCTGGAACAGGAAGGTCGTCACGACCGCCACCACGCCCAGCCCGCTGGCGGCGGCGAAGATCGCGATGAAGCGGTCGATCCCCCAGACCGGCACGACCTCGCCGTAGCCGATCGTGGTCAGCGTCGCGCCCGCGAAGTAGACCGCACCGCCCAGGGTGGGGTGCGGGCGCAGCCCGTCGCCCAGGGCCCAGAACAGCAGCCCGTAGCCGGCGATCAGCAAGCCGACCCAGGTCGCCAGGAACGCGGTCAGCAGGAAGGGCGCGAACATCGCCAGGGTGTCCTCGCGCTTCTCGGCGTCGCCGATCCGCAGGCAGCCCTCGCGCCAGTGGCGCCAGCCGTTGCGCGCGAGGAGGGCGCTGGGCCGGTAGCGCCAGCCGACCGAGCGCGGGACGACCACCGACTGGAACACGTCGGCCAGGGTGACGGCGACGAGGCCGAGGCCGACCAGCCCGGCGAGAACCTGGAACGCCAGCATGCGCGCCAAGACCCCGCGCGGGCGCCCGGAGTTCGCCCGCTACAGGC
>JASLGJ010000148.1 GCA_030150085.1 Candidatus Elarobacter sp.
TGGGTGCCCGCGACGGCGGGCAACTTCTCGCACCGCATCGACGCCGGCCACGCCGCCGTCACCCGGAGCGGGATCGACAAGGGCGCGATCGGGCCCGACGACGTCGCCGCCCTGGCGCTCGACGCGCCGATCCCGCCCGGCATGTCGGCCGAGACCCCGCTCCACCTGGCGCGCTACCGCACCGACCCCGCGGTCGGCGCGGTCTTCCACGTCCACACGGTCGCGGCGACCGTGCTCTCGCGCCTGGGCCAGGCCGAGGGCGCGGTGCGCACCGAGGGCTTCGAGATGCACAAGTCGCTGCGCGGCTTCGCGACCCACGAGAGCGTGCTCGAAATCCCGGTTTTCCGCAACGACCAGGACACCGCGCGGCTGGCCGAGGAAATCGAGGCCCGGCTCGGAGTGGGTGCTCCGGTGCCGGGCTACCTGCTGGCCGGCCACGGGCTGTACGCCTGGGGCGCGACCGCCGCCGACGCCCGCCGGCACGTCGAGGGGATCGAGTTCCTCCTGGCCTGCCATCTCGAAGAACGGAGACTGCTGCGATGACGAACGCGACGCTGACTTCGACGCTGCGCGTCTACGACGACCGGAGCGCCGAGAAGCTGATCGACACGAACGACCGGGCCGAGATCGTGCGCCTGCTGGGCGAGGCCGGGGTGCGCTTCGAGCGCTGGGAGGCCTCCGTGCCGCTCGCGCGCGACGCCGACCAGGACGCGATCCTGGCCGCCTACGCCGACGACGTGGCGCGGCTCAAGCGCGAGAACGGCTACACCACCGCCGACGTGCTGCGCCTGGTGCGCGGCTCGGTGGCCGACATCAACCCGATCCGCAACAAGTTCCTCGAGGAGCACACCCACTCCGAGGACGAGGTGCGCTTCTTCGTCGAGGGCGACGCGTCGTTCTACCTGCGCATCGGCGGCAAGGTCTACCAGGCCATCTGCGTGACCGGCGACCTGATCGGCGTGCCGGCCGGGACGCAGCACTGGTTCGACATGGGGCCCGACCCGCAGTTCACCGCGATCCGCCTGTTCGAGAACACCGAGGGCTGGACGCCCAACTACACCGGCGACCCGATCGCTTCGCGGTTCCCCAAGTACGAGTGAACGCGGTCTCGCTGGCCGCGCGCGCCGTCCTGGTCGACATCGAGGGGACGACGAGCACGATCGCGTTCGTCCACGAGGTGCTCTTCCCGTACGCGGACGAGCGCCTCGACGCGTACGTGGCCGCGCACCGCGCCGAGCCGGCGGTGGCCGCGGCGCTGCTCGGCGCGGCGCGCGAGGCCGGCGAGCCGCCCGACGCCGACGACGCGACCGTGCTGGCCCACCTGCACCGCTGGATCGCCGAGGACCGCAAGTCGACCCCGCTCAAGACCCTGCAGGGCCTGGTCTGGAGCGAGGGCTACGCCCGGGGCGAGCTGCGCGGCCACGTCTACCCCGACGCGGCCGCCGGCCTGCGCCGCTGGCACGCGGCCGGGCTGGCGCTGTACGTCTACTCGTCGGGCTCGATCCCGGCCCAGAAGGTGCTCTTCGGCAGCAGCGACCACGGCGACCTGACCCCGCTCTTCTCGGGCTACTTCGACACCACCACCGGGCCCAAGCGCGAGCCGGCCTCGTACGCCGCGATCGCGCGCGCGATCGGTCTGGAGCCCGGTGAGATCGTGTTCCTCAGCGACGTCGACGCCGAGCTCGACGCGGCCCGTGCGAGCGGGCTGCAGACGGTGCGCCTGCTGCGTCCCGCCGACACCCCGCCCGAGCGGGCGACGACCGCGCACGCAAGCGCGGTCAGCTTCGAGGACATCACGATCGCGCGCGCGTGAGCGCGGTGCGGGAGGCGAATCCGACCGCTCAGCGGCGCTCGGCCCGCACCGCGCGCGACAGCGCAAGCAGCAGGGTCAGGACCAGGAAGCCGTAGGCCGAGATCGCCATCGTCGGCCGCACGCCGAGGTGGTCGGCCAGCCAGCCGCCCGCGACCGAGCCGGGCAGGATTCCGATCAGCACGACCAGGCGGATCACGCCGAACACCCGTCCGACCAGCTCCTCGGGAATGACCCGCATCCGCCACGACACGATGGTGGTGATGACGTAGCCCGAGCAGACGCTGGAGAGCGCGATCCCGGTCACCGCGAGCGGCAGCGAGTGGGTCCACGGCAGCGGCAGCCAGCCTAGCCCGTCGAGCACGTAGCCGATCAGCAGCGCCGGCCCCAGGCGCCAGTGGGTGCGCCCGGCGACCAGCGCGCCCAGCGCCGCGCCGCCGGAGAAGCAGCCGAACGCGATCCCGACCGTCGCGTCGCCGGCCGCGAAGGCGCGCTTGAAATAGGGGATCAGCGCCACGAAGCCCAGCGTGCCGATCAGGTTGAAGCCGCAGCTGAAGCAGGTCAGGGTGCGCATGGCGCGGTCGGCCCACAGGAAGCGCCAGCCGGCGGCGACGTCGGAGGCGACCTCGCGCAGGCTGGGGATGCCGCCCGGCCGCTCCGGCCCGAAGGTCGCGACCGAGGCGATCGAGACCTGCGAGCCCAGGTAGGTGACGGCGTTGATGACCAGCGCCGGGAGCGGCCCGACCAGGCCGAACAGCGCCCCGCCCAGCGGCGGCGCGACCAGGTTCACGCCCTGCTCGGTGGCGGCCAGCGCCGCCACGGCGCCCTTGGCCCGCTCCTTGCCCAGCAGGAAGGGGATCGACGAGGACTGCGCGCCCAGGAAGACCGAGCCGCCCACGGCCAGCACCACCACCCCCACGTAGACCATGGTGATGGTCAGATGGCCGCTCCAGAACAGGAGCGAGAAGGCCACCATGACCGCGAAGCGCAGCGCGTCGCAGACCAGCATCAGGCGGCGCCGGTCGACCCGGTCGGCCAGCGAGCCGCCCAGCACGCTGACCAGCGCGTAGGGCAGCAGCTCCAGCCCCCAGGTCCAGCCGATGGCCGTGGCCGAGCCGGTCAGGCGGAACACCAGCAGCGGGATCGCGAGCGTGCGCAGCCCGTCGCCCAGATAGCTGAGCGCCTGGCCGGCGAAGAACCGCCCGAAGCCCGAAGAACGAAAGATGCTCGCCGTGCGAGCGCTGACCGTTGCCATGTGAGATTCCCGATGCGTGCGGAGGAGGAGCGAGTGCACGGAGCCGCGCCGCGAAACGGGCGCGGGGAATCTACAGAGTCATAGCCGCGCTAGGTTACCACACGGTCGGCGGAAAGTCCAGGCAGTCATCGGGACCGTCCGTGCGGTAGAGAACGGCATGGGCGATGACTTCCGCTTCGAGAGCGCGGCGCTGCGGGCGCTCGACACGGCGACGGCGCGCGGCGCGGGCTACGCCGACATCCGCTTCGAGCACGGCCGCTCCGAGCGGATCGAGGTGCGCAACGGCGTGGTCGCGGCGCTGACCGACGCGACCAGCACGGGCTACGGCATCCGCGCCTTCTCCGGCGGTGCCTGGGGCTTCGCGGCCAGCGACGACTTCAGCGCGGCGGGCCTGGACGCGGCCGCCGCGCGCGCCGCCGCGATCGCCCGAGCCGGCGCCGCGGTG
>JASLGJ010000171.1 GCA_030150085.1 Candidatus Elarobacter sp.
GCTCGCGGCCGGGTTGAGCAGCAGCGCGACGCTGGGCGCGTACACGACGCTCGCCGCGCCGAGATTCCCCAGCGTGGTCGAGGGCGCGACGCCGCCCGCGCCGCTCGTCGGCGGCCCGTACTCGGTGTCGAGCGTCATCCACTTGGTCTGCGGCGAGGTGTACGTCTTGGCGGTCCAGCCGCCGTTGGGCGTGACGGTCAGGCCGCTGGTCGAGGGCGCGTAGCCCACCACCGGCAGTTCGCCCGCGCCGCTCGCGCTCAGCGCGGCCGCGGCGAGCTTCCCGGTCGTCGCGTTCGGTGCCGGCTGCGCCGCGCCGCAAGAGTCGATCGGCCGGCTCGCCGAGACGTTGCGAACTTCCATCAGGCCCAGCGCGTACGAGGTCTTCGCGCTGAACGAGAACGCATAGGGCCCGGCGCCGTCGGCGGCCGTCACCTGGTGGACGAAGACTTGTTCTCCTTGCGCGTCGGCCGCGCCGGCGGTGCGGCAGACGTGGCCGGCGGCGTCGGTGGCGGCGCTCCAGCCGGTGGGCGGGGTGACGACCGTGGTCGCGTCACCGCTGCCCACGAACGCGATCAGATAACTGCCCGGGACGGGAGCGCCGGAAAGCTGCGCGGCGAGCGAGGTCGCGCTGCCGTTGCTGCCGGCGAACGCGCTCTGCGCGACGTTCGGCGTGGCGAAGGACGCGCTGAGCGCGCGCGGCTGGTCGGCGCGAGCGGGGAGAAGCGTGCTGGTCCCGCCGCCGCCGCAGCCCGCCAGAGCGGTGCTGAGGGCGAGGGTCGAGAGCAGAAGCGAACGATGTGCGTGCAGTGACCTGGTACTCCGTGGTGGGTTTTCGTACGAGTGGCGCGCTCGAAGACACGCCTCGTGAAAGGCGTGCGGCGCGAGAGAGTGAGACGCGCATCGATTGCAGGCGGAAGCGTGAGAGTGTGTTGGCCGCGGCTCGCGAGGCGAGCGGCGGCGGCGTCACACGCTAGCTGAATCGGCGCCGCGCGGGCATTTGTTGAGCACCGGTATGGCAACCGCGCGGGCTGTGCGCGAGCGCACAGGCCCCGCGGCGGGCCGCGTCAGCAGGTGCCTTGCGCGTAGCAGGGATCGACGACGTGGAGGTGCTGCTTCCAGTTGACGGGCTGCCAGTCGTCGGAGCCGACGTAGCGGGTCGCTCCTCCGACCGAGACCGGGTTCCAGCCCAAGCTCTTGGCGACGCCGTCCATCGCCGAGGCGGCGCCGAAGGGCACGAACTGGGCGTTGGACTCGAAGCGGATCTGGTTGAGGTTGTCGGTGTGGGCGGGGGTGACGCCTTTGGTGTCGCCGACGAAGGCGCCGTACTGGTGCAGCGCGTGAAGGATCGTCTTCTCCCACGGTCTGACGGCCAGCGCGTCGATGGCGGCATCGGAGAGATCGAGCCAGACGTGGGCGCCGTTGGGGACGTTGGGACCGCCGCCTTTGCAGACGTAATCGCCCGGCTGGGTGGCGGGGAAGACGTAGGAGCGGTCCATGCAGGCGGTGACGATGAACAGCGCGTGCGGGATGACGCCCGCGGCCAGCTCCGCTGCGCGCACGACGCCCGCGCCCAAGCACGCTCCACCGACGGTGGCGGCGTTGCTCGTGAAGCCGGTGCCGGTATAGAAATTGCCGCAGGTGTTGCCGCCGCCGTAGTTGGCGGTGTCGCCGTTCTGCCAGTCCGCGCCGTCGCCGCCCGCCCGGTGGACCAGCCACATGTCGACTTCGGTACCGTCGGGCTGGACGACGCTGAGGTGGTGGTCGCTGCCGCTGCTCGGGCGGGCTTTGGCCGGAATGCGGATCGGCTTGGTGAGATAGGCCGGGTTGCAGTAGACCGTGCAGTGCGGGGTGACCAGCGGGTCGGCGGTGCTCGCGACGACGACGGGGTGCGAGTAGTCGGTGCCCACGCCGTACTCGTTGGTGAAGATCTGGGCGTCGCTGCCGCCGCTTTCAGCCAGGGCGACCATGGCGTCGGAGTTGGGCAGCAGGCGGGGGTTGGTGGTGTTGGTCAGCGGGCGGTTCCAGGGCGAGCTGGGGCTGAAGGGGCGAAATCCGCTCGGCCACTCCGCACCGTTCCGCAGCGTGACCGCGGCGGGCGCGGGCGTGGCGCTCGGTACGGCGCTGGGAGCCGCCGTCGGAACGGGAGCGGGCGTCTTGACCGGCGTCACCGGCGTGCCGCCGACGGACGGGACGCTGTCGCTCGCGGAGCTGACCGGTGGAAGCGTGCTTCCGCCGCCGCTGCCCCCGCCGCAGCCAGCAAGAAATAGCCCCGTGGCTAGCGCGCCGACGGCGAGAAGGGAATCCTTTGTTTGCAGAACCTGAATCTCCAGAAGGCGTGCGGCGATGGGTGCCGCTCACGCGGCGCGCCGATCGGATCCGTCCGAAGTCGCAGCAAGACAATGCGCTGCTCGCCCCGGTCATGACGAGCGGGGTGAGCGACAAGAGCGCTTCCTAGCGAACTCTTTCGCCTAGCCTTCCTATCGGCGAAATGTCAGTCCCGCGTTAACCGATTCGGAGTGAGGTGCTGCACATTCACGAGACGGGCCGTATCGCGTCGTCCCTGGCGTGCAAGAGGAGCGCCTGCGAGCTCGTTCCGCTCAGCAGCCGCCGCGAGCGTAGCAGGGATCGACGACGTGCAGGTGGCTCCCCCAGTCCACCGGCGCCCAGCCGTCGCTGAAGGTGAACCAGATCGTCGGGCGGTGCGCGAAGGTGCGCGGGCGGATCGGCACCGCGTGCCAGTCCTGCGCGCGGGCCCAGGCCGCGAGCGGGTTGGGCCGCCCGAACGCGCTGTACTGCGCGTCGTCCTCGAACCACGGCGCGAACAGCCCGTGCGCGCGCTCTTCGACTTGTCTGGTGTCCTCGACGTACGCGCCGTAGCGGTGGAGCGCGCGCAGGACCGTCTTCTCCCAGGCTTGCAGCGGCAGCGCGGCGACTTGCGCGTCGCTCAGGTCGAGCCACAGGTGCGCGCCGTTGGGGACGTGCGGACCGGGCCCGCTGCAGACGTGGTCGATCGGCTGTTCGGCCGGGTACACGAAGGCGTGCGCGCCGCAGTCGACGGTGGTGAAGAGGGCGTGGCGGATCGCGCCCGCGCGCAGCTCGGCGGCGCGGATCAGGCCCGCGCCCAGGCACGCTCCGCCGACGGTCGAGGTCTCGCGCCCGAAGCCCGGCCCGCTGAAGAAGTTGCCGCAGGTGTTGCCCGAGCCGTAGTCGATCGTGTCGCCGCTGCGCCAGTCGCGCTCGGGCTGGACGACCGCCCACAGGTCGATCTCGGTGCCGTCGGGCTGCACGATCGCCAGGTGGTGATCGCTCCCGTCGCCGGCCCGCGCGCGGGCCGGGATGCGGAACGGGCGCGTCAGGTAGACCGGGTCGCAGTAGATCCGGCAGTGCGGCACGACCAGCGGGTCGCGCGCGGAGGCGAACACCACCGGGTGGCCTTCGTCCCAGCCCGAGCCCTGCGCGTCGACGCGCACCAGGCGCCCCGGCGAGCCTTCCTCCGCGCGCCGCACCATCGCCTCGGAGTCCGGCAACAGCCGGGGGTGCGCGGTCTCAGGCATGGCCCGGTTCCAGTACGACGTGGGCGCGTAGGGGCGAAAGCCGGCCGGCCACTCGGCCCCGTTTTCGAAGCCGCGCGGGGTCGGGCCGGGGCGCGCTCCGCCGCGCGCGTCTGCGCCGAACGG
>JASLGJ010000178.1 GCA_030150085.1 Candidatus Elarobacter sp.
GACCGGCGGGGGCGCGGCCGGGACGGGCCGCTCGCGCCGCCGCCGGGATCGCCGCACCAGCACGATCAGCGCCCCGAGCGCGACGAGCGCCCCGAGCGCGATCAGCACCACGGCCGCGAGCTGCCGCAGCAGGCTCCCGGCACTCTCGGCGAGCGGCGCGCCCGCATCGACCACGACCGTGACCGGGCGGCTGGCGGAGAACCGCTTGGGCCGGCCGTCGCGCGCGTCGATCGCGTCGAGGTACGCCGGCGTGAAGGTGAACCGCCCGGCGACCGCCGGCTCCAGCGTCAGCGTCTCGACCACGTCGGTGCCGCCGGCCGAGTGCGTGGTGTGGCGCTCGTCGCCGAGCATCTGCATGGTCCCGACGTCGGGGATCACCAGCTCGTCGAGCGCCGCGACGTTCTCGTTGACGTGCACGTGGATCGCGAGGTGGAACGGCTCGTGCACCCGCACCTGGGCTTTGTCCGCCCGCATCGAAAGATCGCGCACGTGCAGCGCGCGCAGGCTCGTCTGCGCTCCCGCCGGCATCGGCAGCAAACCGAATACAGCCGCCAGACCGAGCGCGACGGCACCGGGGACGACCCCGCCGCCGGCGACGTCACCGCAGACGGTAAGACCGAAGGCGGCTCGGCCGCTGGCCGAACGCGACGGATTCGCCGCGGGCGAATCCACTAGCGCTCGACGCGGTCGAGCCAACGAGCGAACAGGCCGCGCGCGTCGAACGGGCCGGGCGAGGCCTCGGGGTGGAACTGCACTGCCTCGATCGGCAGCGTGCGGTGGCGGAACCCTTCGTTGGTGCCGTCGTTGAGGTTGATCATCGTCGCTTCGAGTTCGGCCGGCAGGCTCGCGCCGTCGACCGCGTAGCCGTGGTTGTGCGCGGTCACCAGCACCGCGTCGCGCACGACGTCCTTCACCGGCTGGTTGCCGCCGCGGTGGCCGTAGGGCAGCTTGTACGTCGTTCCGCCCAGCGCCAGGGCGAGCAGCTGGTGCCCCAGGCACACCCCGAAGACGGGCTTCTTGCCGACCAGCGCGCGCAGCGTCTCGACCGTGCCGCCCAGCTCTTGCGGGTCGCCCGGACCGGGCGAGACCACCACCGCGTCGGGCCGCAGGGCCAGGATCTCCTCGCTCGACGCGCCGTACGGCAGCACCGTCACCCGCACGTCCAGCGCGAGCAGCTCGCGGATGATCGCGCGCTTGACGCCGCAGTCGAGCAGCACGACGTGCGTCGCGCCGGTGCCGATCGTCTCGCCGGGGGTGTAGGCGTCGGCCACCGAGGCCACGAGCCCGCGCGTCGAGGCCGCGCGGGCGTAGTCGGCCAGCTCGCGCTCGACGCGCGCGATCGCCTCGTCGCCGACCGCCAGCGCGGCGGCGATCGTGCCGTGCTCGCGCAGCGCGATGGTCAGCGCGCGGGTGTCGATGCCGACGATCGTGCGCACGCCCTGCGCGTCCAGCCACGAGCCGAGGTCGAACTTGGCCGCGTAGTGCGACGGCTTGCGGGCCAGGTGCTTGATCGCCGCCCCCGCCACGCACGCGTGCGGGTGCTGCGAAGCCGTACCGCTCACCCCGTAGTTGCCGATCAGCGGGTAGGTGAAGGTCAGGATCTGCCCGGCGTACGAGGGGTCGGTGAGCGCTTCTTCGTAGCCGGTCATCCCGGTGTAGAACACCGCCTCGCCCAGCGCCACGCCGGTCGCGGACAGTCCTTCGCCGTCGAACCGCGTTCCATCGGCCAGCAGCAGCGTTGCCTTGTTGGTCATAGTCTCGTCGTCATGCGGGGAGCTCTTCGCGCGGCAGAACCTGGCCGTGCTCGAACACGACCGCGCCGTCGACGATCGTCGCGAGCACGCGGCGGGGCAGCGTCATGCCGTCGAAGGGCGTGCTCTTGCCCTTGGAGCGGAACTGGCGCGCGTCCACGGTCCACGGCTGGTCGGCGAACACCGTCACGTCGGCGGGGCTGCCCGGGGCGAGCGTGCCGCCCGGCACGCCCAGAATGCGCGCGGGGTTGACCGAGAGCAGCTCGACGTAGCGCGCCAGCGGCAGCTCGGGCAGCGCCAGCGCGTACGCGCCGACCGCGATCTCGAGGCCGCTGAAGCCGACCGGCGCGACCGAGATCAGCTGCGCCTTCTCGTCGAGCCCGTGGGGCGCGTGGTCGGTCGCGAAGGCGTCGATCGTGCCGTCGAGCACCGCCGCGCGCAGCGCGTCGCGGTCGTGCGCGCCGCGCAGGGGCGGGTTCACCTTGGCCTCGGCGCGGTAGTCGTCGAAGCGGTCGTCGAGGAACACCAGGTGGTGCGGGGTCACCTCGCAGGTCACCCGCACGCCGCGCGCGCGCGCCCAGCGGATCAGGTCGAGCGAGGTCGCGGTCGAGACGTGCGCGATGTGCCAGGGCTTGCCGGCGTCCGCGGCGATCAGCAGGTCGCGCGCGACGATCACGTCCTCGGCCAAGCCCGGCGAGCCGTCGAGGCCCAGGCGCACCGAGGACGCGCTCTCGTTCATCACCGCGTCGCCCTTGAGGTCGGGGTCCTCGCAGTGCGAGATGAACGCGTGCGGCAGGTCGGAGGCGTAGCGCGCGGCGTTGCGCAGCTCGCGCGCGTCGCGCGGGGTCGAGCCGTCGTCGCTGAACGCCACGCAGCCCGCGTCGGCCAGCAGGTGGTAGGGCGCGAGCTCCTTGCCGGC
>JASLGJ010000207.1 GCA_030150085.1 Candidatus Elarobacter sp.
GCACAGCGCGACGGCCAGCGCGGCGCGGGACAAGAACGAACGGCGCACTAGCGGTCACCTCCGGGGAGCGTGATCTCGACCCGGTTGGGGCCGGTGACGATGCCCGCCAGCGCCTTCTGCGTCTGGGGGTTGAAGACGGTCACGACGTCGCCCAGCGCGCCGCCGGTGCGCGCCACGACGTCCGCGGCGAGCGCGACGCTGCCGTCGTGCACGACCAGGATCGCCGGCTGCCCCGGCTTGACCACGTCGTTGGCGGCGGTCTGCTCGGCGTACAGCGGCGCGCCCTTGGCGGCCGCCGCGCGCAGCTTGCGCCCGACCAGGACCTCGGTTCCGACCGCCGGCCGGCCGTTCGCGGCGACTCGTGCGAGCGCCACGTCGTCGGGGCCGAGCAGCGCGCCCGGCGCGAGGTCGCGCGCGGCGACCGCGGTGTGGACGTACGCCGTGACGCGGTAGCCGGCCATCACCGTGCGCGCGAGCTTGCCGTCGACCCGGATCGCGACCGGCACGCCCACGTACGTCGCGCTGACGAACGGCGCGCCGCTCGGCGCGATCGCGATCTCGCCTTGCGGCAGCTGCTGGTCGGCGATGGCGAACGCCGGCGCGAGGGTGCGATCCGGCTCCGCCACCAGGCGGTGCGCGATCGGGTCCGCGACCGCCGCGACGCGCGCCCCGCTGACGACCTGCAGAGTTCCCGCTGACGCGGGAACACCGAGCTGTGCGCGGAGCGCACAGACCGCACTGACGGCCACCAGCAGGAGCGCGCGTGAGGTTCGCATCAGCGCTTGGTCTGGACCGCCGTCTGGAGCATCTCGTCGGCGGTGGTGATGGCCTTGGAGTTGGCCTCGTACGCGCGCTGGGCGGTGATCAGGTTGACCATCTCCTCGACCACCGCGACGTTGCTCTGCTCGAGGTAGCCGCCCTGCAGCGTGCCGGTGCCGTTGAGGCCGGGCTGCGAGATGGTCGGCGCGCCCGAGGCGCCGGTCTGGATGTAGAGGTTCTTGCCCTCCGGCGCCAGGCCGGCGGGGTTGGTGAAGCGCACCAGGCTGATCTGGCCGAGCTGCTGGGGGGTCTGCTGGCCGGGGATCAGCGCGCTGACGGTCCCGTCCTGGCCGACCTGGACCTGCGTCGCGTTGGCCGGGATGGTGATCTGGGGCGAGAGCAGGTTGCCGTCGGCGGTGACGATCGAGCCGTTGGAGTCGCGCTTGAACGAGCCGTCGCGGGTGTAGGCCGCGGTGCCGTCGGGCTGCGTCACCTGGAAGAAGCCGTCGCCCTCGATCGCGAGGTCGAGCGGGTTGCTGGTCTGCTGCAGCACGCCTTGCGTGAACGACTTCTCCGAGGCCCCGATCTTGACGCCCAGGCCCACGTCCTGGCCGACCGGGACGACCGACGGGCCGACCGGGGTGCCGGGCGCGCGCAAGTTCTGGTAGATCAGGTCCTGGAAGTGCGCGGTGTTCTTGCGGAAGCCCGTCGTGTTGACGTTGGCCAGGTTGTTGGAGGTGGTGTCGATGTTGTACTGCTGCGCGAGCATCCCCGTCGCGGCCGTGTACAGCGCTCTCATCATGATTGCGAAACTACTCCTAGGCGTTCGTGCGGCCGACGGTGCTGATCGCGACGCCGTTGGCGTCGTCTTCGGTCTGGATGACTTTCTCGTTGGCATCGAACCAGCGCTCGTTGCTGATCAGGTCGACCATCGAGCGCACCACGTCGGCGTTGCTCTTCTCGAGCGAGCCCTGCAGCGCGGTGGTGGTGGTCGCGGCCTGCGCGCCGGCGCCGGCGTCGACGAAGCGGTTCGCGCCCTCGGGGCGCAGCGCGGTGGGGTTGGCGAACTCGACCACGTTCAGGCGGTCGTAGGGGCGGCCGTCCACGCTGACCGTGCCGTCGCGCGCGATCCCGATCTTGCCGGTCGCCGGCAGCGCGATCGGGGCCCCGTTGCGGCCCAGCACGCGGTCGCCGTTCTGCGCGCTCAGAAAGCCGTTCGCGTCGCGCTCGAAGGCGCCGTCGCGGGTGTAGCGCAGGGCGTTGTTGCCGGCCCGGATCGCGAAGAAGCCGGGCCCGGAGAGCGCGACGTCGAGGTCGTTGCCGGTCGCCGCGATCGCGCCTTGCTCGAAGGTGGACGGCGTGTCGTACACCTGCGCGCCGCTGCCCAGCTTGCCGACGTACGCCAGGGTGGCGACGCCGTCGAGGCGCGCGCCGGGCGTGCGGCCGGGGTCGGTCTGCGCGCGGTAGACGTCGCGCAGGGGCTGCGACTGGACCTGGAGCAGCGCGCGCTTGAAGCCGGCGGTGTCGACGTTCGCCAGGTTGTTGGCGATCGTGTCGACCGCGGACTGCGCGACCAGCGCCCCGGCTGCCGCCGTGTACAGACCTCGGACCAAAGGAAAATCCTCCGCACGGAAGGCCGCCCCCGGAGTAGCCGGGAGCGGAACGCCGGTCCGTCGATCGGTCGGGACCGGCAGCGGCCCCGACCGTGCGAAGGTCGTCCAGCCGCTACTCCTCAGATGATCGGCCCGCCGGGCGGGGACTTTAGCGCAGGGTCTGGCCCTCGGCCGCGCCCCAGCCCGCGGCCGGCAGCGGCGAGCTGTTCGGGGGCGGGA
>JASLGJ010000244.1 GCA_030150085.1 Candidatus Elarobacter sp.
CGGCAAGATGACCGCTTCGCTGGAGCTGGCGCGCGCGGCGCGCGAGCGCGGGGTCGACGCGGGCTTCATCGCGACCGGCCAGATCGGGATCGCGATCGCCGGCTGGGGCACCGCGATCGACCGCGTGATCGCCGACTTCGCACCCGGCGCCACCGAGCAGCTCGTGCTCGAAGGCGAGCGCCGCAACCGCGACCTGCTGTTCCTCGAAGGCCAGGGCGGGATCGCCAACCCGGCCTACGGCCCGGTCACGCTGGCGCTGATGTACGGCGGCGCGCCCGACGCGCTGGTGCTGGTGCACGACCTCGCCCGCACCGCCACGATGGACTACGAGACGCCGATCCTGAGCTACCGTGCGCTGATCCGCACCTACGAGGCGCTGTGCGCGGCGGTCAAGCCGGCCCCGGTGGTCGCGATCGCGCTCAACACCCGCACCCTGAGCGACGACCAGGCGCTGGCGGAGATCGAGCGCGCGCGCGCGGAGACCGGCCTGCCGGTCGACGACGTGGTGCGCAACGGCCCGCACGCCCTCTACGACGCGATCGCGCCGCGCATCGTCAAGACCGCCGTCCTGCATGCGTAAGCGCGCCGCGCTCCCGGCCGCGTTCGCGCTGGCCGCGGCCTGCGCGCTGCTGCTGGGCGCCTGCACCAAGGCCGACGTGGCGACTTCCCCCGCCGCCGCCGACGGCGGGCGCCATTCCTGGACCGAGTCGGGCCACCTGCGCTACGGCTCGGCCTACGAGCCCGACAACCTCAACCCGCTCTTCGCCAACACCCAGGCCGCCAACGACATCGCCTACGCGATCTTCGAGCCGGTCTTCCGCTACGACCCCGACGGCAACTTCGTGCCCGCCGCGGTGACCGACGTGCCGACGGCCGACAACGGCGGCATCAGCCGCGACGGCAAGACGATCACGCTCCGCTTCCGGCCCGGCATGAAGTGGTCCGACGGCGCGCCCTACGACGCGCGCGACCTGATCTTCACCTGGCACGCGGTGATGAACCCGCGCAACAACACCCGCCTGCAGGTCGGCTGGGACGACATCGCCGCGATGCGCCTGGTGGGCGGCAACCAGACCGTGCGCATCACGCTCAAGCACGTCAACGCGGGCGTGCTGGGCACGTTCGCGGTCGGCGGCGCGGGCTACCCGCCGCTCCCCGCGCACCTGCTGGCGAACCTGCCCGACCTCAACCGCGCGCCGTTCAACGCCCGCCCGATCTCGAGCGGCCCGTTCGTGCTGCGCGAGTGGAACCACGGCTCGTCGCTGGAGCTCGAGCCCAACCCGTACTACTGGCGCGGCAAGCCCGGGCTGACCCACCTCACCTACCGCTTCGTCCCCAACGCCGAGACGCTGCTCTCGCAGGTCCGCACGCACGAGGTCGATCTGTACGAAGGCGTGGGCGAGAACCAGATCCCCGAGCTGCCCAAGATCCCCGGCATCGTGATCTCCAAGCGGCTGAGCGCGAACTGGCGCCGGCTGGCGATGAACACCCGCAAGCCGCAGCTCGCCGACCGCCGCGTGCGCCAGGCGATCGCGCAAGCGGTCGACTGGGACGGCATGAACCAGACCGTCTTCCACGGCTACAACGAGCGCGCGGTGAGCGACATCGTGCCGACCTCGTGGGCGGCACCCAGCGTGGCGAACTACCCGCACGACGTCGCCGGCGCGAGGAAGCTGCTCGACGCGGCCGGCTGGCGCCCCGGGCCCGACGGCATCCGGGCCCGCAACGGCGTCCCGCTGCGCTTCTCCGTCTCGACCACGCCCTCCAAGCAGTCCAACATCCAGGCCGAGGTGCTGATGCAGCAGCAGCTCAAGGCGGTCGGGATCGCGCTGGAGATCAAGAACTATCCCGGCAGCCTGCTGTTCGCGCGCGACGGCCCGGTCTACAGCGGCAAGTACGACAGCGAGTTCACCATCGAGACCAACGGCCCCGACCCCGACAACGAGGGCCTGTGGAGCGGCGCGTTCATCCCGCCGCACGGCACCAACGCGACCTACTTCGACGACCCGGTGGTGAACCGGGTCAGCCACGAGGCGCTGCTGACCTACGACCGCGTCAAGCGCAAGGCGCTCTACCAGCAGGAAGAAGCGCGCATCCACGAGCAGGTGCCGGCGATCTTCTTCTACTGGCAGAACGCCTACTCGGCGGTCAACATGGACATGAAAGGCTGGCAGCCGGCGACCTACATCTCGAGCTTCTGGAACTGCTACGAGTGGTCGATCTAGGCGCGCCGGCGGCCGGTTCAGCGGGCCCGCGCGCGTGCTGAGGCTGCTCGAGCGGCCCGGACACCACGAGCTGCTGCGCGTGCCGCCCTCGACCCGCGCGCTGGTGTCGTGGAACGGCGACGCGCCGGCGGGCGGGATTGCGCTCTCGGTGCACCGCAGCGACGCCAGCGTGGCCGAGTCGCTGCTCTACGCGCGCTGGTCGCCCAAGGAGCGCCGCTCGCTCGACGGGGCCGACCCCAAGACCCGCATCGCGGTCGACGTGGTGAGCAGCGACGTGCCGTTCTCGGGCATCGGCGTCACCAGCACCGTCTCGCTCGACGCGGTCGCGGTCTCGGTGCCGCCGCCGCGCAGCGCGCGCATGCCCAAGCTGCGCCGGGTCGGGCCGCTCGACGTGCCGCCGCTCTCGCAGAGCGTGCGCGGCCACCCCGAGTCGGCCCGCGCCTGGTGCTCGCCCACCTCGCTGACCATGCTGCTGCGCTACCACGGGGTGGCGGTCGACGTGCCGACCGTGGCGCGCGGCGTGCTCGACGCGGCCTACGCCGGGACCGGCAACTGGGCGTTCAACGCCGCCTACGCCGGCACGCGCGGCTTGCGCGGCGTGGTGGCCTACCTGCGCGGGCTCGACCACGTCGCGGCCTTCGTCGCGGCCGGCCTGCCGGTCGCGATCTCGATCAGCTGGAAGGGCGACGAGCTGCCCGGCGCGCCGCTCGCGCACAGCGACGGTCACCTGATCGTGGTGCGCGGCTTCGAGCCGGCGCACGTGCTGGTCAACGACCCCGCCCAGCCCGCGGTGGTGACGCGCTACGACCGCGCCGCGCTGGAGCGCGTGTTCCTGGCCCACGGCGCGGTCGCGTACCTGGTCGCCCCGCGCGAGCGCAGCGACGAGCTGGTCGCGCTGGCCAACGGCCTCGACCCGGTGAAGACCTGACGCACCCGACGGCGGGTGGTTCGGCAACGGGCGGTTCGGCGCCCGTCGCGCAGCCGCAGCAACGTCTCGTCGCACCCGATGCCGTGCGAGACGTGCCGCTGCACGTCGTCCTGGTGGAACCGCAGATTCCGCCCAACGCGGGCAACGTCGCGCGCTTGTGCGCGGCGACCGGCTGCGCGCTGCACCTCGTCGAGCCGCTCGGGTTTCGGATCGACGACCGCGAGCTCAAGCGCGCCGGGCTCGACTACTGGGACGCGCTGGGCGTCGTGATCCATCCCTCGCTCGACGCGTTCCTGGCCGCGTTCGCCCCGCAGCGGCTGTGGCTGCTCTCGACCCGCGCGCGGCGCACGTACGCCCAGGCGCCGTTCGCGCGCGGCGACGCGCTGGTGTTCGGCAAGGAGACCGCCGGCCTGCCGCAAGCGCTGCTCGACGCCCACCCCGAGCGCGCCCTGCGCATCCCGATGCGCCCCGGCGCGGTCCGCTCGCTCAACCTCTCCACCGCCGCCGGCATCGTGACCTACGCCGCGCTCGAACGCCTGGGGTTCCCCGAGCTGACCTGAGCGCGGACGTCATCGGCCTGCCGCGGCGCGGTGCTCAGGCCGTTCGGTCGTCTCTGTACGGCGTGGAGCGTTGCGATATTTCGGAGGTCGTTCGCCTGCGATCGGGGGCGGGTTCGGTCGATCGAGAACGCTCCACCAGGTTGGATCGCCGATGCCGCGCCGGTAGCAGGCGACCAACAGCTCCGGGGTCGAGTGTACGCCGAATGCGCCGTGCAGTATCTTGACATAGGTTTGTACCGTGCCCTCGGCGAGACCCATCGCAGCCGCGATCTCCTTCGGATTTTTTCCGGTGAGCAAATGCCGCATTACTTCGCGCGGGCGCGGCGCGAGCTTCGCGGCGACCGGATCGACGAGACTGGCACTCCAGCGGCCGAGACGGCGCCCCAAGAACGAACGGGGAAAGTTGTCGCGCACCAAAAGCGCGGCCGCCTGAAGGTAATGGTCTCCGGGCGGTCGCCCCGGGGTCGGCGTTTCGTCGAGCTCGATGAGCGCCGCGGTTGCCCGCCATATGATGCCGACGCGCAGCGCGGCATCGTACACGCCTTTGAACGACTG
>JASLGJ010000285.1 GCA_030150085.1 Candidatus Elarobacter sp.
CTGTTCCGCGAGATCCTCGAACCGCTGGCGCACGGACTCGGGCCGGTCGGAGAGACGGCGCTGGGCACGGTGGTCGACCGGCTGTTCGTGCGGAGGCCGCGATGAGCGACGAGCGCGAGGCGGCGATTCGGGCGCTGCTACCGATGGTGCGGCGCTTGGCGCGCCGGGTGCGGCGCATGGTGGCGGGCGCGGAGCTCGACGACCTGGTCGGTGACGGCAGCGTCGGGCTGATCCGGGCGGTCGACGGGTTCGATCCCGCGCGCGGCGTGCCGCTCGAGCAGTACGCGCGCAAAGTCGTGCTCGGCGCGATGCTCAACGGCATGCGCCGGCTGGACCCGGTCAGCGAGCGCGTGCGGCGCACGATCCGCATCGCCGAGCGCGAGCGCCACGCCCGGGCGCACCGCGAGGGGCGGATGCCCAGCCCGGGCGAGATGGAGCGCACGTTTCCGCTGCTGGCTCGGGCCAGGGCGCACGTGCACCAGCACACGCCGCTCTCGCTGGACACGAAGTTCCCCGGACGCGAGCGGGTGGGCATGGACGTCGACGCCGACCCGCAGATCGTGCTGGGACTGCGCACCGAGCACGAGCGCATCCGCGCCGCGCTCGCCGCGCTGCCGCCGCGCCAGCGGCGGATCGTCGTCGCGCACTACTACCGCGATTGCTCGCTGCGCTCGCTCGGCCCGGTGCTGGGCGTCTCGCCGCAGCGCGTCTCGCAGCTCCACCTGCTGGCGATCGAACGCCTGCGCGCCGGCTTGCTGGCCGGCGCGTGAACGACCCGAGCGGAATGCGCGATCCCGGCAGCGCTGCGAGTGGCGAGCCGCTCGCGCTCGTTCCCGGCTCGCCGGGGATCGCGGCGAACGGGATCGGACCGGCGCGCCTCGCCGCTGACGGGAGCGACGCGCGGGCCGCGTTGCCGCCGGATCACCCGGCTTGGCAGCGCGACGCGGTGTCGGTCTCGGCCCGAGCGCGCGCGGTGCTGGCGGCGCTGCGCGCGCTCACGGTCCGGGTGGTGACGTTCTGGGATCACGCCGTGCGCGGCGTTCGGGTGAGCGGCGGGCGCAGCGTGGAGATCGACCCGAGCGGGAGCTACCGGCTGCGCTGAGCCGGCAGCTCTCCCGCATCGCGGCGGCTCGCGCCGCCCGACGAGCCCGCGCCGGTCAGCTCTTGGTCTTGCTCTTGGGCTTGACCGGGGCGTCGCCTTCGATCTCGCCCTTGGTCACCCGGCTGGTGGCCTTGAGCGCCTCGTCCACCGGCTGCGGCCCTTCCAGGCTCATCACCGAGGGCTTGGGATCGGGCAGGTCGGGCTCGTCGCCACCCGCGTGCGGCTGGCTCAGCTCGAACTCCCACAGCCCCTGCGAGCTGACCAGGTCGAAGCCGTCGCTGCCCTTCTTGCCGTCCGTCGACTCGTCGAAGTACGTGTGGGTGAAGCGCTCGTCGGGCGGCACGTTGGAGGAGGGGAAGTTGTTCGCGATCGCCGCCAGGGCCGACTCGAACATTTTCTGGTGCGCCACCTCGCGCGTCATCAGGAAGGTCAGCGCGTCGCGCGCGCCGGCGTCGGGGCAGAGCTTGATCAGCCGGTCGTAGACCACTTTGGCGCGGGCCTCGGCCGCGATGTCGGAGCGCAGGTCGGCCAGCGGGTGGCCGATCGTGTCGATGTAGGCCGCGGTCCAGGGCGTGCCCATCGAGTCGGTCAGGCGCATCCCCGAGCCGCCGGTGAGGATCGGCGTCATCGAGTTCCAGGCCAGTTGCTGGTACTGCTCCTGCTTGCCGTCCATCAGGTCGCCCAGGTACGAGCCCTCGACCTCGTCGATCAGCGCACCCGCGCCCTTGGCGCCCTTGAGCAGCCCGGCGATGATCTGCCCGATCATCTCCAGGTGCGAGAGCTCCTCGGTCGCGATGTCGAGCAGCATGTCGCGCCGCGGCACGTCGCTCTCGCCCCAGGCCTGGGTGTAGTAGCGCATCGCGGCGGCGAGCTCGCCGTTCGGCCCGCCGAACTGCTCGAGGCACATCTTCGCGAAGGCGGGGTTCGCCTCGCCGATGCGGACCGTGTACTGGAGTTTCTTGTTGTGAAAGAGCATCTGTATTCCTCAGGTATGGGCGAGAACGGAAGTGATCAGCACGCCGTCGCACAGGAGCGCGGCGGCGACGACGGTGGTGGTGGAAGCGAGCAGGAGCCGGCCGCCGCGCGTGCGCTGCGGGGCGTTGCCCGCGGCGAGCGCGATCAGCGGCACGACGACGGCCGGCAGGATCAGGCCCAGCGCGACTTGCGAGGCCAGCAGCAGCACGGTGGGCGACGCGCCGCCCAGCAGCAGCGCCGCGGCGGGGCCGAGCGCCAGCGCGCGCCGCGCCAAGGGGCTCAGGCGCAGCGGTGCGGCGCGGTGGCAGATGATGTCGCCCGCGCACGCGCCGCTCGCGGTGGCCGCCAGGCCGGCGGCGATCAGCGCGATCCCGAACAGCAGCGCCGAGCCGTTCCCCGCGACGGGCACGAGGGTGGCGAAGGCCGATTCGACCGTGCTCGCCTTGACGCTCGCGCCGACCACCAGGATCGCGGCGTTCACCAGCGTCGCGATACCCAGCGCGAGCACGGTCTCGCGCCTCGCGAGCCGCTCGATGCGCGGCCGCTCCGCGGCGGGCGCGCGGCCCAGCCGCTCGAGCACGAGGCCGCCGTGCAGGAACAGGTTGTGCGGCATGATCGTCGCGCCGACGATGCCGACGACCGCCAGCAGCGCGCCCGGGCCGGGCAGGCTGGGGAGCAGCGCGCCCGCGGCGAGCGCGCCCAGCGGCGGCCGCAGGATCGCGCAGTCGAGCGCGTACGCCAGGGCCAGCAGCGCGGTGGTCGCGATCGCGAAGCGCTCGAAACGGCGCGCCGTCGTGGCGCCGGCCAGCAGGAGCGCCAGGAACAGCCCGCCTGCCGTCGCGACGGCCGGTCCGCGCGCCAGGTGCAGCACGAGCTGCAGCCCGAGCACGACCCCGGTGAACTCCGCGATCTCGGTCGCGACGATCGCCAGCGCGTAGAGCGGCCACAGCCGGCGCGCCGTGCGCGGCCAGCGCCGCGCGATCGCGGCGGCGAGATCCTCGCCGCCCGCGGCCGCGTGGCGCACGACGAGCACTTGCAGCAGCACCGCCGCGAAGCCGCTCAGCAGCACCGCCCAGAGCAGCGCGAAGCCGTAGCGCGTCGCGTCGAGATCGGTCGCCCAGTTGCCCGGGTCCATGTAGCCGATGCCGACCGCGAACGCCGCGCCGGTCGCGGCGAGGGTTCGGACCGACGTCGCCCGTTCGCGTCCGCGCTGCTCCACCTCGC
>JASLGJ010000298.1 GCA_030150085.1 Candidatus Elarobacter sp.
GACGAGGACGTGGTGCTGGTGCTGACCGGGCACCTGCTCAAGGACACCGCTTACGCCGCGCGCTACCACGGCTCGAGCGCGCCGTTCGCCAACCACATCGTGCGCGGCGCCGATCCGGCCGCGCTGATCGACGCCCTGATCGCAGCCCGCGCGTGATCGACTTCGTGGTCAGCGCGCCCGCGTCGAGCGCGAACCTGGGCGCCGGGTTCGACGCGGTCGCGCTCGCGCTCGAGCTGCGGATCAGCGCGCGGGTGCGCGAGCTGAACGGCGGCGCCTCGTCGGAGTGGTCGTACGGCGGCCCGCACGCACCGACCCACGACGGCCTGCGCGGCTGCGTCGAGCGCGGCATCGTGCGGATCGCACCGGCCGCGCCGCCGCTGGCGGTCCGGCTCGACAACGCGATCCCGCTCGGCGCCGGCCTGGGCAGCAGCGCGGCCGCGCACGCCATCGGGGTGGCGATCGGGGCGCGCCTGGTCGACCGCCCGCCCGACGGCGACCTCCAAGCGCGCGTGGTGGCCGAGCTGGAGGGCCATCCCGACAACGCGCTCGCGGCCTGGTACGGCGGCGCGGTGGTGGCCGCCCAAGGCGACGACGGGCTGACCGTGGCGCGCTTCGCGCCCCCGCCGCTGCGCGCCGTGCTGGCGGTGCCGGCCATTTCGCTTCCGACCGCGCAGGCGCGCGCGCTGATGCCGGGCAGCTACAGCCAGGCCGACGCGGTCCACAACGTGCAGCGCGCGGCGCTGCTCGGCGCGGCCCTGGCCAGCGGCCGGACCGACCTGCTGCGGGCGGCCGTGCGCGACCGCCTGCACCAGCCCTACCGGGCCGCCGCGATCCCCGGGCTGAGCGCGATGCTGGCCTTCGACGACCCGGACCTGGTGGCGCTCGCGCTCTCGGGCGCGGGGCCGTCGGTGCTCGCGCTGGTGCGCGCCGAGCCCGAGCGGATCGGGCGCGCGCTGGGCGCGATCTTCGCCGCGCACGGCGTCGCCAGCCAGCCGCTGGTGCTCGACCTGGCCCCCGACGGGGTGCGCGTGACCGAGAGCGTGTCGGCGTGAGCAGGCGAGCGAGAGGGGCGGCCTCCGCGCGAGCGAATCACTTGCGCCAATGGTAAGCGTCAACGTCGGGTCGCTGGCAGGCATGTGCTCGGTCGCCAACCCCGCGTTCCTCCGCTACGTCATCCGGCTGGGTGAGGCGCCGCTCGAGGTCGGAGCGATCGACCGCGCCCACCTCGACGTCCTGGCCAACGTCCCGCACGCCTACGCGGACGAAGAAGAGTGCGCCGGCGACGGCTGGCGCATCGTCCCGGCCGTCTCCTACGAGGACTGGCCGGTGCTCGAGGCCACCCCGCAGCGCTTGCGCGCCGCCTTCCAGACCGCGCGCCGCCTGCTGTGGGCCAACGCCGGCCCGGTCGGCATCAGCGCGGGCGACATGATCGCCGTCGACGGCGAGATCGAGTCGGTCCTGGGCGTGCTGCGCCAAGCCGAGGCGCGCGGCTACAGCGTCAACGTCTCCTATGTGAGCTGATTCCGCTCGCCGACCGAGCGAGTGATGTCTCGCTGATGCGTTAAGTCTCTGTCCGCACCGTGCCCGGTGACGGCGAATCGCGGCGTGTTCGTCGTAGAGAAGCCGAGAGGTGCTCCCCATGTCCACGCCGATTCCGCCGCCGCTCGCGACGGCTCCCGAGATTTCGCTGCTCGACGCCGTCTCCGATCTGCACGGCAGCGCGGCGGTGCACGCCGACGGCTTGGCCGACGTCGCCGACTGGACCGCGGCCAAGGTTCTAGTCGAGCACTTGTTCGCCCGCTCTTCGAGCGAGATCGCGGGAGTCGACTACGCGGTCGGCTACCGGCTCGCGCACGGGCTGACCGGGGGCGACATCGCCGACGTCTACCACTTCGACAACGGCGCGGTCTCGTTCTCGATCGCCGACATCTCGGGCAAGGGCTCGCAGGCCGCGATCCACGCCGCGCTGGTGAAGTACGGTCTGCGCGCCTACGCCTCGCAGGGCCTGACCGCCGAGCACGTGCTGCGCGCGCTGGACCGGCTGTACTTGGAGAACGCGGCGTTCGAGCGGATCGAGTCGTTCGCCAGCGTGTTCTTCGGCGTCGTCGACGCCACGCGCCGCTCGCTCTCGTACGCCTCGGGCGGGCACGAGGCCGCGGCGCTGCTGGTGCCCGGCGAGCCGCCGCGCCTGCTCGACCCGACCGCGCCGCTGATCGGCGTGTTCGACGACCAGCACCACCTGTTTCGCCAGTTGCACGTCGAACTGCCGCCGGGCGCGCTGCTGGTCGCGACGACCGACGGCGTCACCGAGTCGCGCTCGCCGGGCGGCGAGTTCTTCGGCGTCGAGCGCTTCCTGGAGACCGCCGCGGAGCTGGCCGAAGCGCCGCCGCAGACGATCGTCGAGGAGCTGATCGCGCGCGCCGCGGCGCACGCCGGCGAGCGCGGCCTGCACGACGACGTCGCGGTCCTGGCGGCCCGCTTCCCGTAAGCGGGCGCCCGCTCGAATCCGCCGCGTCCCCAACGGCGTCGAACGAGGCATGAGCGTCAAGCTGACCGTCGTCTACGACAACCCGACCGACCCCGCCGCGTTCGAGGAGCACTACAAGAACGTCCACATGCCGCTGGCGGGCAAGATCAAGAACGTCAAGCGCGTCGAGCTGGCGAAGGTCTTTCCGAAGGAAGACGGCAGCCCGACCCCGGCCTACCGCGTGGCCGAGCTCTACTTCGACGACTACGAGACCGCGTGCGCCGCGGCCGCGTCACCCGAAGGGCAAGCCACGCTCGCCGACGCGCAGCAGATCGCGACCGGCGGCGTGAAGTTCCTGCTGTGCGAGGTCGAGACGAGCTAAGCTCCCAACGGGCGCGACTTTAGCCGGCAAAGCGGCCCCCGCTTTGCCGGATAAGGTCTTACTGGCGGTTGCCGAACAGCGAGCCGAGCACGCCGCCGACGTTGCTCGTGCCGCCTTGCTGGGTCGCGCCTTCCTGCATCGGCTCGTGGTAGGTCATCGACTGCAGGCCCAGCCGGCCGGGGCCGGTGAAGCGGTTCATCACCAGCGACGCGCCGCCGACCAGCGCGCCGAGCGCGCCCAGCAAGCCGCCTCCGCCGCCCGACTGCAGCACCGTGACGGTGTCCATCTGCACCGAGGCGTCCTTCCACAGCCACGCGCCGGGCTCGACGTCGATCTGCTCGCCCGGCCGGAGCTGTTTCTCGAACACGTTGCCGTAGCCGTGCAGCAGCAGCGCGCCGCGCTCGTTGGTCGCGGTGAAACGGTCGATGAACAGACCGCTGCGCGAGAAGAAGACGTTCGCCAAGCCCTGCTGCCAGTAGAAGTCGTAGGCGATCGAGTTGGTCGCGCACAGGAACTGGTGCTCGCGCACGTCGACCGCCTGCCCGGGATTCAATTGCAGCGCGACGACCTGGCCCGGCGCCTCGCGCGACATCGCGACGTTGCCCGGCCCCTGCGCGGTCGAGATGAAGATCTGCAGGCCCGCGAAGAAGCGCTTGCCGGCGTTCTGCAGGCCCATGAAGCCCAAGCGCACCTGCGGCTGCTTCCAGAGCAGGATGTGGTGCTCGAAGTAGACGCTCGTGCGCGGGCCCAGCTCGATGTCGACCACCGGCACCAGCTCGCCCTCGACGCGAATGGTGGTGTCGCCGACGCGGATCGGCTCGCGCGGGTTGTCGCTCTCGCCGACCGGCTCGGTGTACGCGCCGACCGAGACGGGCTGCGGCGCGGGCGCGCCGCACGAGGGGCAGAAGCGGGCGCCGTCGGGGACGGAGTTCTGGCAGCTCGGGCAGGTCATGGGCGGCGCTTCGCCGCCGCCGCGGTGACGCCTACCCCGGCAGGGCGACCGGGCGCGCGCGGGAGGCGCGCGTGACGCCCAGCACGATCAGCGCGCCGCCGCCGGCCAGCAGCAGCAACGCGAGCGCCAGCACCACGCCGAGGGCTTGCTGCGAGACGCCCTCCACGACGCTGACCGCGAACGGTTCCGAAGCCGCGTCGGTCCCGCCGGCCTGCGACGCGATCGCGAGCGACCACGTCCCCGGCATCGCCAGGGTGATCTCGCCGCTGAAGCTGCCGTCGGCCGCGCGGGCCAGCGGGACGCGCAGGTTGCCGTGGTCCGGCGCGGTGCCGACCAGCGTGACGCCCTGCGCGCGCGGCGCGTCGACGCGGAGCGCGATCGGACGCAGGGCGGTGTAGTCGTCGCGCCGTTCGATCCGCG
>JASLGJ010000337.1 GCA_030150085.1 Candidatus Elarobacter sp.
CCAACTGAGCTACAACGCCATCGAGTTCATGGTGGGCACGGTTGGGATTGAACCAACGACCCCCCGCGTGTGAAGCGGATGCTCTCCCACTGAGCTACGCGCCCACGCCCTCGACGGACGAACCAAAGTATTCTATCCAACGGGGTACCTCCTGTCTAGTGGATTCGGCTTCGCCGGAATCCGTCGCGTTCGGCCTGCGGCCGAGCCGCCCTCGATCGCCGGGGTGGGCAGTGAGCGGCGAAGCGCGGTCGCTTGGTCGTCTGGGGCGCGGGGAGGGTAGAACTGCTGCCATGATCCCGCTCGAAGGGCCGCAAGCGGCCAAGGCCGCCGGGCTGCGCTACACCACCGACGCCCTGCCCGGGATCAAGCGGGTCAAGCGCGGCAAGTCGTTCGCCTACCTTGCTTCCGACGGCAAGCCGGTCACCGATCCCGGCGAGCTGGCGCGGATCCGCGCGCTGGCGATCCCGCCCGCCTACAGCGACGTCTGGATCTGCCCCCAGGCCAACGGCCACCTCCAGGCCACCGGGCGCGACGCCCGCGGGCGCAAGCAATACCGCTACCACAAGCGCTGGCGCGCGGTGCGCGACGAGACCAAGTTCGACCGCATGGTCGCCTTCGCCAAGGCCCTGCCGGCGATCCGCGCCGCGGTCGCGCGCGACATGGCCCGGCCCGGCCTGCCGCGCGAGAAGGTGCTGGCGACGGTGGTCTCGCTGCTCGAGGCGACGGCGATCCGGGTCGGCAACGAGGAGTACGCCAAGGAGAACGACTCCTACGGCCTGACCACGCTGCAGGAGGAGCACGCCGAGGTCCAGGGCTCCACGATCAGGTTCCACTTCCGCGGCAAGAGCGGCAAGGTGCACGACGTCGCGGTGCGCGACAAGCGCCTGGCCCGCGTCGTCAAGGCCAGCCAGGAGCTGCCCGGCGAGCACCTCTTCGAGTACGTCGGCGACGACGGGGAAGCGCACCCGGTCCGCTCCGAGGACGTCAACGCCTACCTCCAGGAGATCGCGGGCGAAGGGTTCACCGCCAAGGACTTCCGCACGTGGGAAGGGACGATGAGCTGCGCGCTCGAGCTGGCCGCGGTGCGCGCCGAGGGGGTGACCGAAGCGAAGAAAGCCGTCGTCGAAGCGGTCAAGCGGGTCGCCGAGAAGCTCGGCAACACGCCCGCGGTGTGCAAGAAGTCCTACATCCACCCCGGCGTCATCGACGAGTTCCTGCGCGAAGGCGCGCTCGAGCTGATCGAACGGGCGGTCGAGAAGGCCGGCCCGCACGCGCTCAGCGGCCACGAGCACGCGGTCGTCGCGCTGGTCGAGCGCATCGTGGCCCGCGAGAACCAGCCGCTCGGCGACCTGCTCGCCAAATCGGTCCGCAGCGAGCAGCGCAAACGGCGCAAGCCGCCCGCCCGCCCCAAGAAGCGCGCGAAAGCCGCCTAACGGGGAACAGTGTGGGCATGCGTACTTTTCTTTCCGCCGCCCGCTCCGCGGCGCTCCCCCTCGCGGTCGCGCTCGCGCTCGCCGCGCCCCCCGCGGCCGACGCCGCCAAGGTCGGCAGCGCGGTCTTCGAGGGCAACGTGGTCCACATCTCGACCACCAACATCAAGGTCGCCAACCCGCAGCAGACGCTCAGCTTCGCGCTGGTGCCGCACTTCGATCAGGTCTTCTCCAGCGACGGCAAGACCACGTACCAGATGACCAAGCTGCACTCGGGCCAGCTGGTGAAGGTCTACTACGACCAGCGGGCGCTGGGCATCCGCCACGCCGACCGCATCCTGGTCCTCAACCGGCGCGAAGCGCCGCTCAAACAGGTCAAGAGCTGAGCTCGGAGGCGAACGTGATCGCGTGTCCGCCCGGCTCGCGGACCGTGATCTCGTGCCGCCCGTAGAACGTCTTGCGCAGCGGGACGATCACGTCCGCGTCGGCCACGGCCGGCACCACCAGCTCGACGTCGCTGAGCGCGACGTAGAGCCCGACCGCGCCGCGGCCCGAGATCGTCTCGTTGACCGCGCGCGCCGCGTCGGGCCCGACGTCCTCGATGACGCTGGCGTGCGACTGGACCATGATCGTCACGGCGTCCTTGCGCAGCATGACGAAGCCCAAGCCGGCGCCGTGCGGCACCTCGGCGACCTGCGCGAAGCCCAGCCGGTCGCGGAAGAAATCGCGCGTCGGCTCGACCCGCTCGACGATCAGGACCGGGGCGACCGACTCGTAGCGCAAGTGCTGGCTGTGCATCCGGCCCGTTTCCGCGCCGCGCGGCCGATCCCCGGGCGTGCGCGCGCGCTACGCCGCGGGCGCGGCGGCGCGCGCCAGCGGCCGCTCGTCGATCGGGAACTGGACCAGGAACGCGAACGCGGCCAGGGCCAGCGAGACGACCCACATCAGGTTGTAGCTGCCGGTGCGGTCGAGCACCACGCCGCCCAGCCAGGCCCCGAAGAACGCCCCCACCTGGTGCATGAGGAAGGTGATCCCGAACAGCGTCGAGACCCACTGCAGGCCGAACTTCTCGGCGATGACGCCGCTGGTCGGCGCGACCGTCGAGAGCCACAGCAGGCCCATCGCCGAGGAGAACGCGAGCACCGAGAACGCGCTGACCGGGAGCAGCGCGAACAGCCCGATCGCGACGAAGCGCAGCCCGTAGATCGCCGAGAGCACGTAGCGCTTGGGATAGCGGTCGGCCAGCTTGCCGCTGGCGAAGCTGCCCACCACGTTGAACGCGCCGACGATCGCCAGCGCGGCCGCGCCGATTCCCGGCGACAGCCCGGCCCGCGCGACGATCGCCGGCAGGTGCGTCTGGAAGAACGCGATGTGGAAGCCGCACACGAAGAACCCGGCCGAGAGCAGCAGGTAGCTGGGCACCCCGGCGGCCTCGCGCAACGCCGCGCCCAGCGGCAGGTGCGGCCCGCTCGCCGCCTCGCGCGGAGCGTCGCGCAGCACGAAGGCCAGCGGGGCGATCGCGACCCCGATCAGGGCCAGCACGACCAGGGTCGGAAACCAGCCCGCGCCGTGGATCGCGACCTGCGCGAAGGGCGGGTAGAACAGCTGCCCCAGCGACCCGCCCGCGCCGAGCACGCCGAAGGCCGCGCTGCGCCGCTCGGGCGGCACGAGCGCCGCGACCGGGCCCATCAGCACCCCGAACGAGGTCGCCGCCAAGCCCAGCCCGAGCAGCGCGCCGCCGCCCCAGGCGAACAGCGCCGGGCTGGTGGTCCCGGCGACGATCGCCAGGCCCAGCGCGAAGCACAGCCCGCCCGCGGCGACGGTCAGGCGCGCCCCGAAGCGGTCGGCGACCGCGCCCGTGAACGGCTGGGCCAGGCCCCAGACGAGGTTCTGCAGCGCGAAGGCCAGCGCGAACGTGCCGGCCGACCAGCCCCGCGCGCCCTCCAGCGGCACGATGAACAGCCCTAGGCACTGGCGCACGCCGTAGCCGACCGAGAGCGCGAGACAGGCGGCCAACAGGACGCTCAGACCGGGACGCAGCTTCATGCTGCTTGTGTACACGCTTGCGGCCGCCGAGTTTTCGCACTCGGCGGCCGCGCGAGCATGCGGCGCGGAGCGCGCGGCGCTCAGGCCGAGATCTGGCTCGGGCTGGAGACGGTCTGCTGGGTGCCCGCGCCGGCCGGGGTCGCGCCGTGCTCGACCACGTTCACCAGCTCGTTGAAGGCCGCCCAGGCGAACGG
>JASLGJ010000343.1 GCA_030150085.1 Candidatus Elarobacter sp.
GGCCCGGGAACGAGGGCGAGGGCGAGCAGGGCGGCGGCGAACGGCGCGTGCGGCGGCGGCATGCGCCGCCGTTCGGTGCCCCGCGGTGACGTCCTAGGCCAGGCCGCAGAGCTCGCAAGCGAGCGCGGTCAGCCCGTCGACCTTGGCGGCCGGGACCGCGCCTTCCAGCGCGCAGTCGCGGCCCAGCGCCACCACCAGTGCGACCAGCGCGTAGGCGGCGAAGCGGGTCGAGCCCTGGGTCGCGGTCACCCCGGCGGCCCGCAGGCCCTCCAGGTAAGCCGCGACCGCGTCGACGGCCGCGTCGACCGCCTCCCGGCGGGCGCTCGAGACCGCGTCGTCGGCGTTGGAGTAGACGTGCCAGGCCCGCACTACGCCGCGCTCGCGCAGCGAGGTCTCGGCCGCGTCGCGGATCCAGCTCGCCAGCCGCTCGCGCTCGCGCTCGCGCGTGCCGGGCAGCGCGGCGAACAGCGTGGCGACATCGCCCAGCGCCGCGCCGTGGCGCAGCAGGGCCTCGCGCACGGCGTGGGCGCGGTCGGTGAAGTAGCGGTAGAAGGTCCCGTAGGCGACGCCCGCCTCGCGCGCGATCAGTCCGGCCGAGAGCGACTCGGCGTCGCGGTCGGCCAGCAGGCGCGCCACCGCGTCGAGCAGGCGGTCGCGCGAGTTGCGCTTGGCGGGGCGGTCGGGAAGGCCGGCCTCGGCCGGATCGACCCGGCCGAGATAGGTCCAGCGCCCCCGAACCCGGCGGGTCTCCGGATCGCGGAAGCTCTCGACCCGGTAGCGATAGGCACGCCCGCTGACGCGCTTGATGACTTCGTACGCCAACCTACCCTCCCTTCGATGGTGAAAAATTGATTAGACGGAATGCCGCCGCTTGCTTCTCCAGCCTGCTCGGGTTGCCTGTAATTTAACGCAACCCGCGTCGTAGGGAGACGGCCTGCGGTCCCTCGCTGCGAGCCGAAAGGTCGGTTCCGGGGGAGGCCCGCGAGACCGTCGGCCTCACAGCCGGACGGCGACGCCGATCTCGATCCGCTGCTCGGCCGGAATCCCCAGATCGTCGGGGAGCGGGCGAGCGTTGCGCTGCATCGCCAGGTACACCGCGTCGAAGAACGGCGTGCCGCCGTCGGCCCCGGTCACGACCTTCGGGTCGGCGTAGAGGTACGACGTGCTGGCAGATTCCAGTTCGAGCCCTGCGGCCCGGCAGGCCGCGAGGATCGGGCCCAGGCGCGGCCGCTCCATGTAGCCGAAGCGCGCCACCACCCGCGTCAGGCGCGGCCGCAGCGGTTCGATGCGGACCCGGGCGGCGTCGGCGACGAACGGTCCCGCGGCCCGCACCAGGGTCAGCAGCACGACGTGCTCGCGCCCGGCCCGGGCCCGGATCCAGCGGTGATCGGCCAGGAACGGCACGCCGTTCTCGTCGTTGGTCAGCAGCACCATCAGGGGCGCGCCGGCCTGCGGGACGGCGAACACGTCCAGCACGTCCGCGACGGGCGTGGTCTGCGCGGCGATGGCCGCGGTCATGGCGCGCCGGCCGCGCAGCCAGGCCAGCGCCGCCGCCGAGAGCACGAAGCTGACCGCGAACGGGACCCATCCGCCGTTCCCGAACTTCGGCAGCCCCGCGACGACGAACGAGCCGTCGACCAGGACGAACGCGATCAGCAGCGGGAGCGCGCGCCGGAGCGGCCAGCCCAGGACGCCGCGCACGACCGCGAACCAGGCGATCGACGTCGCGAGCATGGTGCACGAGACCGCCAGGCCGAACGCCGCCGCGAGCCGGTCGCTGGAGCGGAACGCGAGCACCAGCGCAACGCAGCCGAGCGCGAGCGCCACGTTTGCGAGGCGATCACGGTCGCCGCCGTCGCGAGCGCGATCGCGGGCAGCAGCGCGGCGCCCGGGGTGAGCGCGTAGAACGGGTCGGCGAGCAGCCTGGGATCGTCCAGCACGCGGGCCGCCTCGCCGACGTAGCACAGCACCAGCGCGGGAAAGACCAGCCCGTACCAGGCCAGCACGATCGGCCGGCGCCCGAAGTGCGAGAGGTCGGCGTAGAGTGCTTCGACGCCCGTCACCGCGAGCACGACCCCGCCCAGCACGAAGAACCCGCCCGCCCCGTGCGCGCTCATGAAGCGCGCGGCGTGGCGCGGGTCGAGCGCGGCGAGGATCGCCGGGTGCCGCGCGATCGCGAGCGCGCCGGCGACGGCGATCGTGACGAACCAGGCCGCCATCACGGGGCCGAACAGCCGCCCGACGCGCTCGGTGCCGCGCGGCTGCAGCGCGAACAGCGCGATCAGGATGACGATCGCGAGCGGCACGAGATACGGCTGCGCGACGGGCGTCGCGACGGCGAGCCCTTCGATCGCCGAGATGACCGAGATCGCGGGCGTGATCGCCCCGTCGCCGAGCAGCATCGCCGCGCCGACCACGACGACCGCCGTCAAGGCGCTCGCCGCGACGGGCGTTCCCAAGCGCGTGGGCTTCGAGGCCCGGGCGAGCAGGGCCAGGATTCCGCCTTCGCCGTCGTGGTCGATCGGCAGGATGAACGTGACGTACTTGAGGCAGACCACCACGACCAGGACCCAGACCAGCAGCGACGCGATGCCCAGCACGTCGCCCGCGCGCGCCGGCGAGGCGCCGCTGAGCGAGAAGCACGTCGTCAGCGTGTAGAGCGGGCTGGTGCCGATGTCGCCGAAGACGACGCCGAGCGCCGCCAGCGCCAGCGGGCGGGCTCGATGGTCGCGTGCCACGCACGGCAGCGTACCGGCGCAGCCCGCGCGCTTCAAGCGCTGAACGGATGATCCGTTCGGCGCGGGCACGGCCGAAAGGTTCGGCCGGACGGCGGATACCGGCCCGAGGCCGGTCGGAGTACGCTGTCTGCGATGTTGTGGATCGTGTTGGTCGTCGCCATCTGTCCCGTGCTGTCCCTCGCGGCCGAACGGGCGGTGGTCCTCCTCATCCCCCGCGAGCGCTCGCGATGAGCCCGGAACTGCTCGAGCTCGGGCTGCTGGCGCTGAGCGCCCTTTCGTTCTGGCTGCTGGACCGCTACGTGGTGGGGTGCGCGAAGATATGAGCTTCGATCTGCTGACCGGGCTGCTGCTGGCCGTCGCGGCGCTCGCCTATCTGACGTACGCGATGCTGCGCCCCGAACGCTTCTGACGAGGATACGCTCCAATGACGATCGCCGGGTGGCTGCAGGCCGCCCTCATCTTCGGCCTGGTGTGCGCGGGCGTGAAGCCGCTGGGCATCTACATGGCCCGCGTCTTCGAGGGCGAGCGGGTCTTCCTGTCGCCGGTGCTCGCGCCGGTCGAGCGGGGCCTCTACCGCCTCTGCCGGATCGACGCCGCGCGCGAGACGAGCTGGAAAGGCTATGCCTTCGCGGTGCTGGCCTTCAGTTTGGTCAGCTTGGCCTACTTGTACGCGCTGCTGCGGACGCAGGCGTTCTTGCCGCTCAACCCCCAGGGCTTCGGCAACCTCGCGCCCGACCTGGCCTGGAACACCGCGGTCTCGTTCATGACGAACACCAACTGGCAGTTCTACTCGGGCGAGTCGACGATGAGCTATCTCTCGCAGATGGCGGGCCTGGGCTGGCACATGTTCGTCTCGGCCGGAACCGGGATCGCGATCGCGATCGCGCTGATGCGCGGGCTGTCGCGCCGCAGCGCCGCGACGATCGGCAACTTCTGGGTCGACCTGACCCGCGCGGTGCTCTACCTGCTGCTGCCGATCGCGGTCGTGGGCGCCCTGGTCCTGGTGTGGCAGGGCGTGCCGCAGAACTTCGACGGCTACACCGCGGTGAAGACGGTCGAGGGCGCGGCGCAGTCGATCCCGCAAGGCCCGATGGCGTCGCTCGAGATCATCAAGGAGCTGGGTACCAACGGCGGCGGCTTCGTCAACGCGAACTCGGCCTCGACCTGGGAGAACCCGACCGGCTTTTCCAACCTGCTCGAGCTGGTGTGCATCTTTCTGATCGGCGGCGCGCTCACGTACGCGTTCGGTCGGTACGTGAAGAACCAGCGCCAAGGCTGGGCGCTGTTCGCCGCGATGACCGTGCTGTTCGTCGCCGGCTTCACGGCGGCGTACTGGGCGGAGGCGGCGGGCAACCCGGCGGTGCACGCGCTCGGCGTCGCGGGCGGCAACCTGGAGGGCAAGGAGACGCGCTTCGGGATCGCCGCGTCGGCGCTGTTCGCGACGATGACGACGGACACGTCGTGCGGCGCCGTCAACGCCATGCACGACTCGTTCACGGCGCTGGGCGGGCTGGTCCCGATGTTCGACATGCAGCTGGGCGAGGTCGTCTTCGGCGGCGTCGGCTCGGGCTTCTACGGGATCGTCTACTACGCGGTCCTGACCGTCTTCATCGCTGGGCTCATGGTGGGCCGCACGCCCGAGTACCTGGGGAAGAAGATCGAACGCCGCGAGGTGCAGCTCGCGATCCTCGCGGCCCTGGTCGTGCCGGTCTTCGCGCTGGTCCCGGCCGGCCTGGCGGCGGTCCTGCCGGCCGGGACGGCGACGCTGAACAACGCCGGGCCGCACGGATTCAGCGAGATCCTCTACGCCTACTCGTCGATGGTCAACAACAACGGCTCGGCGTTCGCGGGCCTGGGCGGCAACGCGTGGTGGAACGTCTCGGGCGGCGTCGTGATGCTGTTCGGCCGCATCGCGATCATGGTCCCGGTGCTCGCGCTGGCCGGCACCTTGGCCGCCAAGCGCACCGTGCCCGCCACGGCCGGCACGTTCTCCACCACCTCGCCGATCTTCGTCGTGTTATTGATCGGGGTGATCCTGATCGTCGGCGCGCTCACGTTCTTCCCGGCCGACGCGCTCGGCCCGGTCGTCGAGCACCTCCTGCTGCTGCAAGGAAAGCAATTCTGATGGTCTCGCGCTCGCGCTCCCTGTTCGACCGCTCGATCCTGCTGCCCGCGATCCGCGCGTCGTTCGCCAAGCTCGACCCGCGCGTCCAGCTGCGCAACCCGGTCATGTTCGTGGTCGAGGTCGGCGCGCTGGTCTCGCTGCTGTTCGCCTTCCGCGACGCGCGCAACGGGCAGGCCTCGTTCGATCTCGCGATCTCGGCCTGGCTGTGGTTCACCGTCCTGTTCGCCAACTTCGCCGAAGCGATGGCCGAGGGGCGGGGCAAGGCCCAGGCCGAGTTCCTGCGCCGCACCAAGAGCGACACGCTCGCCCGGCGCCTCGTCGGCGGGCGCGAGGAACGCGTCTCGGCGACGCAGCTCCGGCGCGGCGACCGCGTCGTCGCCGAGGCCAACGACCTCATCGCCACCGACGGCGAGATCGTCGAGGGCGCGGCGACGATCGACGAGTCGGCGATCACCGGCGAGTCGGCCCCCGTCATCCGCGAGGCGGGCGGCGACCGCTCGTCGGTCACCGGCGGCACCCGCGTGCTGTCGGACCGCATCGTCTACACCGTCAGCGCCAACCCGGGCGAGTCGTTCCTCGACCGCATGATCGGCCTGGTCGAAGGCGCCAAGCGCCAGAAGACCCCCAACGAGATCGCGCTCTCGATCCTGCTCTCCGGGCTGACGATCGTCTTCGTGGTCGCGGTGGCGACGCTGGCGCCGTTCTCGATCTACGCCGGCGCCGTGCCCAGCGTCGTGGTCCTGATCGCCTTGCTGGTGTGCCTGATCCCGACCACCATCGGCGGCCTGCTCAGCGCGATCGGCATCGCCGGCATGGACCGGGTGCTGCAGCGCAACGTCCTGGCCACGTCCGGCCGCGCGGTCGAGGCGGCCGGCGACGTCGACACGCTGCTGCTCGACAAGACCGGCACCATCACGCTGGGCAACCGCCAGGCGACGGAGATCATCCCCGCCCCAGGCGTCGGCGAAGCCGCCGCGTACGAGGCGGCGTACTTCGCCTCGCTGGCCGACGAGACGCCCGAAGGGCGCTCGATCGTGCTCCTGGCCGGCGCGCACGCCGGCGCCCCGGCCGACGGCGCGGCCGCGCTCCCCGGCGACGCGGCGGTGGTGCCGTTCAGCGCCTACACCCGCATGTCGGGAGTCGACTTCGCCGACGGGCGCACGCTGCGCAAGGGCGCGCCCGATGCAGTCCGGGCCTGGACCGCGGCGCCCGCGGCCGACGTGCTCGCGGCCGAGGTCGAGCGGATCGCGCGGGCCGGCGGCACGCCGCTGCTGCTGGCCGACGGCGCGCGGATCCTGGGCGCGGTCTACCTGCGCGACATCCTCAAGCCCAACACCCGCGCGCGCTTCGACCGCCTGCGCGCGATGGGCATCCGCACGGTGATGATCACCGGCGACAACCCGCTCACCGCGAGCGCGATCGCCAAGGAGGCCGGGGTCGACGACTTCCTGGCCGAGGCCACGCCCGAGACCAAGATGGCGCTGATCCGGCGCGAGCAGGCCGAGTCGCGCCTGGTCGCGATGACCGGCGACGGCACCAACGACGCGCCCGCGCTGGCTCAAGCCGACGTCGGCGTGGCGATGAACAGCGGCACGCAGGCGGCCAAAGAGGCCGGCAACATGGTCGACCTCGACTCGGACCCCACCAAGCTGATCGAGATCGTCGAGGTCGGCAAGCAGCTGCTGATGACGCGCGGCGCGCTGACGACCTTCTCGATCGCCAACGACGTGGCCAAGTACTTCGCGATCCTGCCGGCGATGTTCACCGCCGCCTACCCGGCGATGGACGCGCTCAACGTCATGCGCTTGGCGACCCCGCAGAGCGCGATCCTCTCGGCGATCGTCTTCAACGCGCTGATCATCGTCGCGCTGATCCCGCTGGCGCTGCGCGGCGTCCCCTACCGCCCGCGCGGCGCGAACGCGGTGCTGCGCGAGAACGTCCTGATCTACGGCCTGGGCGGGCTGATCGTCCCCTTCATCGGAATCAAGGCGATCGACCTGATCCTCGTCGCGCTGCACCTCACCGGAGCGCCATGAGCACCACCACTACCACGTCCCCGCAGACCCCGCGCGACAGCTCGCTGCGCCACCTGGGCACCGCGGCGCTCTACACGGTCGTCACCGTGCTCGCGCTGGGGCTGGTCTACCCGCTGCTGATCTGGGGCCTCGCGGCGCTGCTGTTCCACCACCAGGCCCAGGGCTCGCTGATCGCGTCCGGCGGCAAGGTGATCGGCTCGGAGCTGGTGGGCCAGGCCTTCAGCAAGCCGCGGTACTTCCACGGCCGCCCGTCGGCCGCGGGCAAGGGCTACGACCCGACCGCGACCGGCGGCACGAACCTCGGCCCGACCAGCAAGAAGCTGATCGACGCGACCAAGAGCACGATCGCCGCGCTGAAGAAGGAGAACCCGGATGCGACGGGCCCGGTCCCGATGGACCTGGTGACGTCCAGCGCGAGCGGGATCGACCCCGACGTCTCGCCCGAGGGCGCGTACTACCAGGCGCCGCGCGTCGCCAAGGCCCGCGGTCTCGCGCTCGACACGGTGCGCGCGCAGATCGCCGCCCACGTCATCCCGCGCCAGCTCGGCATCCTGGGCGAACCGCGCGTGAACGTTCTCGCCCTCAACCGCGCGCTCGACGCGCTAGGAGCTCCCGCGAAGTGATCCGTTCCCTGGCCGCCGCGCTCGCCGTCGCGCTCGCTCCCTGCGCGGCACTGGCCCAAGCCGTCCCCGCCCCGTCGCCCTCCCCGGCGGCCGGTCCCGCGCCGCCGGGCGCGATCGGTCCGGCGCTGGGCGCCAACGACCCCTGCACGTCGCTCGCGGCGATCGTCACCCGGCCGTCGGTGACGAACTCGGTCTGCACCGTGCGCCCCAACCACGTGCTGATCGAGACCGGGTACCAGAACACGACCGCCGCCGGCGGCGGCAACACCGTCGCCTACCCGCAGACGCTGGTGCGCGTCGGGACGGCGATCCCCGCCCTCGAGCTCGACGTCGCACCGCCCAGCGTGGCGCGCGCGAGCGGCGGCGGCGCCGTCACCAGCGGCCCGACCGACGTCGGGGCCGGCCTCAAGTACGTCTTCGGCTACACGCCCAAGTTCAGCTACGGCGGGCAGGTGTTCTTCACCGCGCCGACCGGGGCGAACGGCTTCTCGGCGGGCGGCACGCAGACCACCTACGCGCTGCAGGCCGGCTACACGCTCAACTCCGTCTTCTCGCTCGCCGCGACGCTGCAGGACCAATCGCTGCTGGCGGGCGGAACGCGCTACTCCTCGTTCGTGCCGTCGCTGGTGCTGAGCGCCGCGCTGCCCAACGCCACGGGCCTGTTCGCCGAAGCGGCGCAGTTCACCAAAGCGCTCGGCCCGGGAACGCCGACCCGCACCCAGTACATCGTCGGGGCGTACCGCGATTTCGGCCAGCGCTTCCAGCTCGACGCCGAGACCGGCTTCTCGCCCACGACCGCGACCGGCAGGTACCACTACGCCGGCCTGGGCGCCAGCTACTACTTCTGAAGCGCGCCGTCACGGGGCCGGCTGCGCGTCGTCGCGCGGAGCCAGCACCAGCAAGTCGCGCACCCCGGCCTCGAGCGCGCGCACCGCGAACGAGCGGCGCCCGAACGGGCGCCGCTTGTGGCGCGGCGACTCGACCGCCAGCACGTCGCCGTCGGCGAGCATCTCGGCGACGCGCACGGCGGCGTCGGGGGCGGCGGTCGCGACGAACGAGCCGCGCACGGCGGCGGTCGCGGCGGCCAGCTCGTCGACCCGCGCGCGCGTTCCCGGATCGTCGTCGGGCGTCACGCAGTACACCCGCAGGTCGACGTCGAGCCGCTTGGCCAGCCGGCCCGCGCGCCGGATCAGGGCCGCGTCGCGTTCGCGCGGCGCGACCGCGAGCACGAGCCGGGCGAAGGGCGTCTCGCGCCCGCGCTCGGAGCGCGCGCGCAGCAAGTCGCGCACCGCCAGCTCGCGCAGCGCGGCCAGGTTCTCGGTCCGAAAGAAGTTGCCCAGCGCCGCGTCGACCCGGGCGGCGGGGTAGATCTTGCCCTGCCGCAAGCGCTCGCGCAGCACGTCGGGCGTGACGTCGACGAAGATCACCTCGTCGGCGAACTCCAGCACGCTGTCGGGCAGCGTCTCGCGCACGCGCGTGCCGGTCAGCCGCTCGACCGCGTCGGCCACGCCTTCGAGGTGCTGCACGTTGAGGGTGGTGATCACGTCGATCCCGGCCCGCAGCACCGCGATCACGTCGTCGTAGCGCTTGGCGTGCAGGCCGCCCTGGGGGTTGGTGTGGGCCAGCTCGTCGATCAGCGCGACCTTGGGCCGGCGTGCCTGCAGCGCGTCGAGGTCGATCTCGCCGTCGGGCAGGCGCGGCAGCACGTCCAGGCCGGCGAGCTGGGCCGCCGTCTCGGCCCGCCCGTGCGTCTCGACCAGCGCCGCGACGACGTCCACGCCGTCCTCGGCGAGCTGGTGGGCGCGGTCGAGCATGGCGTAGGTCTTGCCGCTGCCCGCGACCGAGCCGAGATAGATGGTGAGCTTGCCGTAGCCGATCCCGAGGCGATCGCCCAGGGTGAAGCCGTAGGGGTGGCGGGCCCCGTCGGCGGCGCGCGGGAGCGGCGGCCGGGCGGGGTCGGCGATCAGCACGTCGCGGTCGACCGGGTGGGTCAGGATGCGGTCCGCCAGCGCGCCGCGCGGCACGATCAGCAGCGAGGCCCGCACCGCGCTCAGGTCGCCGCGTACGAGGCGCGCGGGCGGCGGCACGCGCCCGCCGTCGGCGCGCAGGGTCGCTTCGTTCAAACGCCGCTCGTCGACGGGCTCGACCGCGGTCGTCTCCAGCGCGAGGTCGAGCGCGTCGGCGAACGCGGCCGCGCGGCGCAGGAACGGCCCGGGATCGCCCGCGCCGACCACCGCGAGCGCGGTCGAGACCTTGCTCGGCGCGACGACCGGGATCGTGAGGTCGTCGACAACGCGCAGCAGCAGCTCGCGCATCATGCTCAGGTTCTGGGGCTGGAACAGCCCTGCCGCGGCGCGCTCGACGTCCTCGTCGCGCACGATCCGCCCGGTGCGCAGGCGCGACTCGAGGATCGAGGGCGCGACGTCGAGCGCGATCACCCGGTCGGCCTGCTTGAGGAAGGCCAACGGCACCAGCTCGCGGACCGGGTGCCCGACGATGCGCTCCGCGACCGGCGCGACCGTGTCGAGGTGCATGACGTTGAACGCCCCCAGCACCGACTTGCCGGCCGCGCGCAGCGCCAGCGCGTCCTGCCAGCGCTTGGCGTGCGCGGCGTCGGGCGGGTTGGCGTGGGCGAGCTCGTCGAGCACGATCGTCTCGTAGTCGCTGCGCAGGGCGGCCTCGAGGTCGAAGTCCTCGCTGCCCGCGGCGTAGCGGCGCGGCGGGATGCGGGGCAGGTCCGCCGCCAGCGCGTCGAGCTGCGGGCGGCCCTTGGTCTCGACCCAGCCGATCGCGACCCGCCGCCCGGCCCGCATCTCGCCGCAGGCGTCGCTCAGCAGCCGGTGCGTCTTGCCCGCACCGGGCGCTCCGCCCAGGTAGATCGTCAGGCGCGGCGTCAGACCGAGCTCGGCCAGGAGCGCGGCGGCGTCGGTCCGTCCCTCGTCCCGCACCTCGGCCCCTTCGCAGGCGGGCGCGCCGGCTCCCCGAAGCGCCTGACGATGGTGCGCTCGCGAGCCGTCGCCGTGACCGCTTTCGTGCTGCTGCTGGGCGTCTTCGCGGCCGACGTGCTGACCCCGCAGGCGCTGGTGATCGCGATCCTGCTCGACGTGCCGATCGTGCTCGCCGCGCTGACCCGCAGCCGGCGCCTGACCGCCGTGCTCGTCGCCTGCGCGCTCGCCGCCGACGCCGGCGCCGCGCTCGCCAACGCCGCGCACGACGGCTACCGCTGGGAAGCGATCGGCATCGGCGACCGGCTGCTGTCGATGCTCTCGATCGCGATCGTCGGCTACCTGAGCACGATCGTGCAGGAGCGCGCCGAACGGGTCGGGCGGCTGGCCGCGCAGGAAGCGCGGGCGCGCCGCGAGGCCGCGCTGGCCGGGGCAGCCGAGCGCATCCGGGCCTCGCTCTCGCCCGAGCTGGTGCTGCGCGCCATCGTGCGCGAGGCGCCGCGCGCGCTCGAAGCGCGGCGCGTGCTGTGGTACCCGGCCGGCGGGGGCGAGGTCTTGGCCGCGCACGCCGGAGCCGACGCGGTCGAGGTGATCGACGAGCGCCCCGCGCCCGAGATCGCCTCGCTGACCCACCGCGTCAGCGCGGAAGGCGCCGTCGCGGCCGTGCGCGCGAGCGACCCGCTGGGGCGCTTCGTGCTCGACCGGCTGCAGGCGCGCAGCGCGCTGGCGCTGCCGCTGGCCGACCGCGGCACCGCCTTCGGCGTGCTGATCGCCGCGTTCGACGGCGACGAGCCGGGCGAGAGCGCGCTCGCGGCCGCCGCGGACTTCGCCGCGCTCGGGGTCAACGCGCTGTGGCAGGCGCGCCTGTTCGCCGAGCTGGCCGAGCGCAACGAGGCGCTCAGCGACCGCCAAGCCGTCATCCGCGACCTGGTCTACGCGCTCTCGCACGACCTGCGCACGCCGCTGGCCGCGCTCTCGATGACCTTGCGCCAAGCCTCTGACGGCGCGTACGGCGCGCTGCCCGCGCGCTACGGCACGGTGCTCCGCGCCAGCCTGGGCGCGATCGACGACCTCCAGAACCTGGCCGAGACGCTGCTGCTGGTGGCGCGCTTCGAGGCCGGCGAGCACCGCGC